>NZ_QAIM01000300.1:9095-13702 GCF_003061035.1 Acidovorax sp. HMWF018 | reverse complement strand
TCTACATGACGCTGGCCGCGCTGTTCATCGCCCAGGCTACCAACACCGAGCTGACGCTGGGCCACCAGGTGGCGCTGCTGCTGGTGGCGATGCTGTCTTCCAAGGGCGCAGCGGGTGTGACGGGCGCGGGCTTCATCACCCTGGCCGCCACGCTGGCCGTGGTGCCCGAAGTGCCGGTGGCCGGCATGGCGCTGATTCTGGGCGTGGACCGCTTCATGAGCGAATGCCGATCGCTGACCAACTTCATCGGTAACGCCGTGGCCACGGTGGTTGTCTCCCGCTGGGAAAACGCGCTGGACCAGGAACGCCTGGACGCGGCGATGAATGGCCATCCGCTGCCGTTCGCGGTGTCTGCGGCAGCGGCGCCTGCGGTGCCGGCGGATGTGCCCGTGCCGACGGTGGCGCGCACCGCGGCTTGATGGTCGGTATTTGCTGAATTAGCGCTTCCAGCGGCGCGGGCTCTCGGGCCCGCGCCGCTTTTTTGTGGGGCGCTTCGGGTCAGCGCCATCGCGCACAATGGTGGCCCTGCCGGACGGCACTGTGAGCGCTTGGCGCGGCGCAGTGGCCTCGGGCGCTACAAGGAATTCGCACCATGACCCTCGAAGCCTTCCTGGCCGCTTTTCACCTTCTGGCCATCCTGACCTTTGTGGTTTTTCTGTCCAGCCAGGCGGCGCTGTGCCGTATCGAGTGGCTCAACGCCGCCGTGGTCGAGCGCCTGGCCCGGCTGGATGTGATCTACGGTGTGGCCGGTGCGGTCATGATTGGAAGCGGCGTGGCCCGGTTGATCTGGGGCGTGAAGGGCGCTTCTTGGTACTTGTCGCAGCCCCTTTTTCACATCAAGATCACCCTGGTGCTGGCCATGGTCCTGCTGTCGTTTGTGCCCTCGGCCGCGTTCCGCCGCTGGCGCCAGAACCTGCGCAGCACCGGTGCGCTGCCTCCCGCCGCAGAGGTCGCGCGGGTCCGCCGCCTGGTGATGATCCAGTCGCATGTGCTGCCCGTGGTGGCTGTGATTGCGGTGTTCTGGGCGCGCGGCTGGTAAGCGCAAATACCCCCCGATAAAAAAAGCCCGCCCGGCTTGATGCCGGCGGGCTTTTCTTTGTCTGAGCCGGTGGCGCTGCACCGGGTATGAACTTACTTCACTTCTTCAGGCAATCGCTCATGAAGGCCTTGCGCTCGTCGCCCTTGAGGGTCTTGGCCTTGGCATCGGCGTTGCAGGTTTTCATCTTGTCTTGCTGGGTGGCGGGCTTGTTGCTCAGACAGGTCTTCATGAAGGCTTTGCGCTCGTCGCCCTTCATGTCTCCAGCGTCCTTGTTGCAGGTCGCCATTTTCGATTGCTGTTTGGTAGGGGCCTTGGCGTCTTCGGCGGCGTGGGCACCAAAGCCCAGTGTCAGCGCCAGGCCGAGTGCAGTCAGGGAAAGAAGCTTTTTCATGGAATCTCCTGGTGTGAATGCGTTATGGGGGGTCCCGGTGGCATTGCACCATAGAACATGGCCTGCGACAACGCGAACAAGTCATGACAACCCTGCGCGTGGCCTGGTGGCCGCGGCTGCATGAAAGGCTTTCAGTGCCTTGTGGATCTGCCGGGGGTCGTGCGCCAGGCCACCCAGGGCAAACACCACATCCCCCCGTTGCTGCCAGCGTTTGAGTGCCTTGACGATCACACCCCGTGCGGAGTCCCGGTGGCCGGGGCGCAACTTGACCAGGATCACGCCTTCGTAGTCGTCCAGGTGCACACGTTCCATGGCCTCCCAGGTCACGGTGTGCGGGTCGTCCTGGCGCAGATCGGTGATGCCGGTGGCGTCAATGACCACCGCCGGGTCTTGCTCCCGGTAGGCCTCCAGGGCGGACCGGCCCAGGGTTCCGCCCACACAGAACGAGACGAATGCGGCGCACAGGCAGAGGGCTGTGAGCAGCCGGTCGTTCGATACAGACGCCCAGTACAGCGAGAAGGCCAGGCATACCGCCATCAGCAGCACAAAAGGCACCTGAAACACCAGGGTCCAGCGGCGCCGATAGAGCAGGATGGGCTGGGGTTGCACGCGCAATCTCCGGTTGAAAGGGCATTGCGGCCCATTGTGCCTTTGGCTGCGGGATGCCTCCTGGCGGCGCGTCTGGTGCCCTGCTGCTGGCAGACCCGTAAAATCCACCGATGCTCACAGCCAAAAATGAATTGCTCGCTGCGCTCGCAGCCGAGCTGGAAAACCTGTCCCCCGGCGCTGGCGCCAAGGCAGCCTTTGAATCTCCCAAGGTGGCGGCCCATGGCGACTTCGCCTGCACCGCAGCCATGCAACTGGCCAAGCCCCTCAAGCTCAACCCGCGCGCACTGGGGGAACAGCTCAAGACCGCACTCGAAGCCACGCCCGCCTTTCAGCGCTGGGTGTCCGTCATCGAAATCGCGGGCCCGGGCTTTCTGAACATCCGCCTCCAACCCGCCGCCAAGCAGGAAGTGGTGCGTGAGGTGCTGGCTGCGGGCGAGCGCTTTGGTTACCAAGCCAGCAACGGCCAGCAGGTGCTGGTCGAGTTCGTGTCGGCCAACCCCACGGGCCCGCTGCACGTGGGCCACGGTCGCCAGGCCGCGCTGGGCGATGCGATTTGCAACCTGTTCAGCACCCAGGGCTGGAAGGTGCACCGCGAGTTCTATTACAACGACGCAGGCGTACAGATCGACACGCTGACCAAGAGCACGCAGCTGCGCGCCAAGGGCTTCAAGCCCGGCGACGACTGCTGGCCCACCGACAGCGAGAACCCGCTGGCCAAGAACTTCTACAACGGCGACTACATCGCCGACATCGCCGAGGCCTTCAAGGCCAAGGCCACGGTGAAGGCCGACGACCGCGAGTTCACGGCCAACGGCGATGTGGAGGACTACGACAACATCCGCCAGTTTGCCGTGGCCTACCTGCGCAACGAGCAGGACAAGGACCTGCAGGCGTTCAACCTCCAGTTCGACGAGTACTACCTCGAATCCAGCCTGTACACCAGTGGCCGTGTCGAGGCCACGGTGAACAAGCTCGTCGCCAACGGCAAGACCTACGAGCAGGACGGTGCGCTGTGGCTCAAGAGCACCGACTACGGCGACGACAAGGACCGCGTCATGCGCAAGCAGGACGGCACCTTCACCTATTTCGTGCCCGACGTGGCGTACCACATTGCCAAGTGGGAGCGCGGCTTCACCAAGGTCGTCAACATCCAGGGCACGGACCACCACGGCACCATCGCCCGCGTGCGCGCCGGCCTGCAGGCGGCCGATGTGGGCATCCCCAAGGGTTACCCCGACTACGTGCTGCACACCATGGTGCGGGTGGTCAAGGGCGGCGAAGAGGTCAAGATCAGCAAGCGTGCCGGCAGCTACGTCACGCTGCGCGATTTGATCGAGTGGACCAGCAAGGATGCGGTGCGCTTCTTCCTGCTCAGCCGCAAGCCCGACACCGAGTACACCTTCGACGTGGACCTGGCCGTGGCACAGAACAACGACAACCCCGTGTACTACGTGCAGTACGCGCATGCCCGCATCCAGTCGGTGCTGCGTGCGTGGCAAGAGGCGGGCGGTGGTGATGTGGCTTCGCTCAAGGATGTGGACCTGTCCGCCCTCGAAGGCCCGCAGGCCCAGGCGCTGATGCTGCAACTGGCCAAGTACCCCGAGATGCTCACCGCCGCCGCCGACGGTGAGGCGCCACACGATGTGACCTTCTACCTGCGCGACCTGGCCGCCAGCTACCACAGCTATTACGATGCCGAGCGCATCCTCGTGGACGACGAGGCTGTGAAGAAGGCGCGCCTGGCGCTGGTCGCTGCCACCGCCCAGGTATTGCACAATGGCCTGGCCGTGCTGGGCGTGTCGGCCCCGGCCAGAATGTAAGCAGTTACTACCAATATGAAAAAGCAACAGACGGGCGGGACCATTGTCGGCTTCATCGTCGGGGTCATCGTGGGCCTGGGCGCGGCGCTGGCCGTGGCCGTGTACGTGACCAAGGTGCCGGTGCCCTTCCTGAACAAGGGCAATGGCCGCGGTGCCGACCTGGACGCTGCGGAGTCCCAGAAAAACAAGAACTGGGACCCGAACTCGCCGCTGTATGGCAAGAACCCGGCCCGCCCTGCGGCACCCGCGGTGGCGGCAGCCGCGTCAGCCCCCGCATCGGCACCGGCCCCCGAGGTGCGCGCCGCCGCGTCGGCTGCCAAGCCTGCCGCGAGCAAGCCAGACGCCAAAGCCGAGGCCAAGGCCGAGAGCAAGCCGGGCGCTGACCCGCTGGGCGATCTGGCTGTGGCCAAGGCCGCGGCCAAGGGCAGTGTGGACCCGTTTGACTACTTTGTGCAGGCGGGCGCCTTCCGCACCCAGGCCGACGCAGACGCCCAGCGCGCCAAGCTGGCCATGCTGGGCTGGGAGGCCCGTGTGAGCGAGCGTGAGCAAAATGGCCGGGCGGTCTTCCGGGTGCGCATCGGTCCTTTCACCAAGCGTGACGATGCCGAAGTGCTCAAAGAGAAACTCGATGGCGCCGGGCTGGAATCGGCGCTGGTGCGTGTGCAGCGCTGATCGGCCTGTGGCTGTGAACAGGGGCCAGTGCATACAGCGCCACCACCAGGGCTGAACTTTTTGTAAAGGGATGTCT
>NZ_QAIM01000300.1:7542-9085 GCF_003061035.1 Acidovorax sp. HMWF018 | reverse complement strand
TTTGTCCGCCGCCTCGGCGGTTGCCGCTTCTGCCCTGACGCTGCCAGTGGCCAACCCCGCGATGGCGCAAGCCCGCCAGTTCAAGGAGGGCAAGGACTTCAAGCGGCTGGACAAGCCCGTCGCCCCCGATGCGCCGGCCGGCAAGGTCGATGTGATCGAGTTCTTCTGGTACAGCTGCCCCCACTGCAACGCCTTCGAGCCCACGCTGGACGCCTGGGTCAAGGCTGCGCCCAAGGACCTCTCCATCCGCCGTGTGCCCGTGGCGTTCAACGCCAGCTTCGTGCCCCAGCAAAAGCTGTACTACACGCTCGAAGGCATGGGCAAGCTCGAAGCCCTGCACGCCAAGGTCTTCCGTGCCATCCACGTGGAAAAGGCCAAGCTCGCCAAGGACGACGAAATCCTGGCCTGGGTGACCCAGCAGGGCGTTGATGCGGCCAAGTTCAAGGAGGTCTACGGCTCCTTCAGCGTGGCCAACCAGGTGCGTCGCGCCTCGCAGCTGCAGGATTCGTACGGTGTTGAGGGCGTGCCTTCCATGGGTGTGGCAGGCAAGTACTACACCGACGGCACGATGGCCGGCAGCATGCAAACCGTGTTGCAGGTGGTCGAATACCTGGCGGCCACGGCACGCAAAGCCTGACGATCTGCCGACCCTGTCGGCAAGTTGTCCGAAAGGCCCGCTGACGCGGGCTTTTTTTTCGGGGTGGGTACCATCGGGTGGCTACAATCATTGCAAGATTCGTGCCCTATGACCCACCGCCTACTCCCCCTCCTTGTGCTCGCAGCCCTGACCGGCCTTGCGGGCATGGCACACGCCGAAAAGGCTGACCGTGCCAAGCCCATGAACATCGAGGCCGACGCCCTGCGCCACGATGAACTCAAGCAGACCAGCGTGTTCTCGGGCCGCGTGGTGATGACCAAAGGCACCATCGTGCTGCGCGGCGCGCGGCTGGATGTGCGCCAGGACGCCGACGGTTACCAGTACGGCGTGGTCACGGCCGAGGCGGGCAAACGGGCGTTCTTCCGCCAAAAGCGCGACACCGTGGCGGGGGCGCCTGACGAGTTCATCGAAGGCGAAAGCGAAGTCATCGAATACGACGGCAAGGCCGACAACGTGCGCTTCATCACCCGCGCCGAACTCCGCCGGTACCGTGGGTCGGTATTGAACGATGAGATCACCGGCGCCGTGATCGTCTACAACAACCTCACCGACGTGTTTACCGTGGACGGCCAGAAGGCGCCGGCGTCTTCGACTGCGGCTGGCGACACCCCTGCGCCCGGTGGTCGCGTACGCGCAGTGCTGGCGCCCAAAGACCCTCCGCCCGGCGCGGCAGCCCCGGCCCCAGCGCCTGACGCGCCCGCACCGGCGCTGCGCCCCAGCAATAGCCTTGGCGGCGGCGCCAAGTGAGCGGGCCTGCTGTGAGTACCGGTCCTGACTCCCAGGCGGGTAGCCGCCTGGAGGTACAGCATCTGGCCAAATCCTATGGCAGCCGCAAGGTCGTCAAGGATGTGTCGTTGGTGGTGCAAAAAGGCGAGGTTGTGGGGT
>NZ_QAIM01000300.1:2287-7530 GCF_003061035.1 Acidovorax sp. HMWF018 | reverse complement strand
ATCGTGGGCCTGGTGCGCAGCGATGCCGGCGATATTCGCATCGACGGCCACTCGGTCGCCCACATGCCCATCCACCGCCGCTCGCGGCTGGGTCTGTCGTACCTGCCGCAAGAAGCCTCGATCTTCCGCAAGCTCACCGTCGAAGAAAACGTGCGTGCGGTGCTGGAACTGCAGCGCGCCGATGACGGCCAGCCGCTGTCGCGCGACGCCATCGAAGAGCGCCTGACGGCACTGCTGCAAGAGCTGCGTGTGGACCACCTGCGTGCCTCGCCCGCGCTGGCGCTGTCCGGTGGCGAGCGCCGCCGCGTCGAGATCGCCCGCGCCCTGGCCACCCAGCCGCGTTTCATCCTGCTGGACGAGCCTTTTGCCGGCATCGACCCGATTGCAGTGATCGAGATCCAGCGCATCATCGGCTTCCTCAAGGCACGCGGTATTGGTGTGCTCATCACCGACCACAACGTGCGCGAGACGCTGGGCATCTGCGACCACGCCTTCATCATCAGCGACGGCCGCGTGCTGGCGCAGGGCACGCCCTCCGAGATCGTGGACAACGCCGAAGTACGCCGCGTGTACCTGGGCGAGCATTTCCGCATGTGATGAAGCCTGGACTGTCGCTGCGCGTCTCGCAGCACCTTGCATTGACCCCCCAGCTGCAGCAGTCCATCCGGCTGCTGCAGTTGTCCACGCTCGAACTCTCGCAGGAAGTCGAGCAGATGCTCGACGAAAACCCGTTCCTCGAACGCAACGCCGACGAAGCACCGCGCGAGGAGTTTGGCCTGGAAGCCGCCGACACGCCCGCGCAGGCCGACGACTACAGCGCTGATGATGCTATGTTTTCAGGAGCTGTCAGCGCAAGTAGTACTAGCGCTGAGAGCCAAAACGAGGCTGAAATCCCAAGTGGAGGCGCTGACGAGCCCGACTGGAGCGGCGACGGCACCGTTGAGATGGCGCCCAACGACGCCGAGTGGGGTGGCGACGCCCCGGCGCGCACCCGCAACGATGCGGAAGGCGACGAGGCCGACGCCACCGAGCTGGCCCGTTCGCACGAATCGCTCACCGCCTTTTTGCACCGCCAGGCACTGTCGCTGCGGCTGTCTGAAGTGGACACGGCCGCGCTGCGTTTTCTCATTGAATCGCTGAACGACGACGGCTACCTCGAAGAGCCTCTGGAAGAACTCGCCACCAGCCTGGCCGGGCCCGACGATCTGGAGCAGATCGAAGAACTGGTGCACCGCTTCACCGTGGCCCAGCGCCTGCTGCAGAGCCTGGAGCCCGTGGGCGTGGGCGCGCGCAACCTGGCCGAATGCCTGACGCTGCAGCTCACCGCGCTGGCGGCCGACGAAGACAGCGACGCCGACCCCGAGACCGTGCAGACCGCGCTGCGCATCTGTCAGCAGCCGCTGGAGATGCTGGCCCGCCGCGACATCCGCCGCCTGACGCAGCTGTGCAGCGAAGGTGGCGTGGCCGGAGAAGAACGCACCCGGTCTGCCATGGCACTCATCGCCCGCCTGGAGCCTCGCCCTGGCCGTCGTTTTGCCGACGTAGAGCGCAATATCATCATCCCCGACGTCATCGTGCGCAAAGCCGGCCGCGCCAACGGGCGGGACGGCCAGCACAACTTCATCGTGCAGCTCAACCCCGACGTGATGCCCCGTCTGCGCGTGCACGACATCTACGCTGGCGCGCTGCGTGGCCACAAGGGCGGCGAAGGCCACCAGGGCATGCAGCAGCGCCTGCAGGAGGCGCGCTGGTTCATCAAGAACATCCAGCAGCGCTTTGACACCATCCTGCGCGTCTCGCGCGCCATCGTCGAGCGCCAGAAGAACTTCTTCACCCACGGCGAGCTGGCCATGCGCCCCCTGGTGCTGCGCGACATCGCCGACGAACTGGGTCTGCACGAGTCCACCATCAGCCGCGTGACCACGGCCAAGTACATGGCCACGCCGATCGGTACCTACGAGCTGAAGTACTTTTTTGGCTCTGGCCTGGGCACCGAGACCGGTGGCAATGCGTCCAGCACGGCCGTGCGCGCACTGATCAAGCAGTTCGTGTCCGCCGAAAACCCGGCCAAGCCGCTGTCCGACAGCCAGATCGCCGAGATGCTCAAGGAGCAGGGCATCGAATGCGCACGCCGCACCGTGGCCAAGTACCGCGAGGCGCTCAAGATCGCGCCGGCGAATTTGCGCAAGGCGCTGTAGTCGCTCCGGCAGCTGGCGCACGGTGCGCCTGCGCTGCCGCAGCCTTTTCTGTTGTTTCCGTATTGCCCACCGCTGCCCACCATGGCCCGCATCGTCTTCGACCTCCCACCGCACTTCGGCTTTGCGACCGAACTGCAGATCTACATCAGCCACGTGAACCAGGGCGGGCATCTTGACAACGCGCAGTTGCTCAGCCTAGTGTCTGAAGCGCGCGTGCGCTTTTTTCAGTCGCTGGGATACCCCGAGGCCGATGTGGGCGGTCTGTCCATCGTGGTCGGCGACATCGTGGCGCAGTACAAGTCCGAAGGTTTCCATGGCGAGACCATGCGGGTGGAGATGGCGCCAGCGGATTTCAACCGCTATGGGTTTGACCTGGTCTTTTGCATGACCGAGAAGACCTCAGGCCGCGAGGTGGCGCGCGGCAAGATCGGCATCGTCTTCATCGGCAAGGCCAGCCGCAAGGTTGCTCCCATCCCTGACTCCATCCGTCAGCTGCTGTTGGCCCGCGCAGGCACGCCGGATTCCCACGCATTGTCCGAGCGCGTATCCTCCCCATCGACATGAACCAACTCCAACTTTTTCTCCCTTGTGCCGCGGGCGTCGAGGGCTTTCTGGCCGACGAGGTGCATGGCATCACCGGCCTCACGGGGCAAGACCTGCTGGTGGGCCGGGGTGGCGTGCTGCTGCGGGCCTCGTGGCGCCAGGCCATGCAGCTCAACCTGCACAGCCGCCTGGCCCAGCGCGTTCTGGTGCAGCTGGCGCACCGCCCCTACCGGTCTGAGAACGACCTCTACAACATGGCCAGCGAGGTGGCCTGGGAGGTCTGGTTCACCACGCGCCAGACCTTCAAGGTCGAGGTGACGGCCCAGCACAGCCCGCTGCAGAGTCTCAACTTTGCGGGCCTCAAGGTCAAAGATGCCGTGGCCGACCGCTTCCGCCACAAGAGCGGCGTGCGGCCCGACGTGAACACCCAGTGGCCCGATGTGCGCATTCACCTGCACCTGACCACCGACGAGGCCACGATCTACATCGACACCTCGGGCGAGCCGCTGTTCAAGCGCGGCTGGCGCGAGGATAAGGGCGACGCGCCGCTCAAGGAAACCCTGGCCGCCGCCATGATCGCCGCCAGTGGCTGGGACCCGCATGGCGACAACCCCCAGCCCCTGTACGACCCCTGCTGCGGCAGCGGCACCATCGTGGTCGAGGCCGCACAGATCGCCTGCCGCATCCCGGCGGGCATGTTGCGGCGTTTTGCGTTCGAGAAGCTGTTGCCGTTCCAGGCGCATGTCTGGGGCGCTATTAAAAACGAAGCTGAAAGCGCAATACAGACCAGCGCAGTGCCCATTTTTGGCAGTGATGTGGCCTTCCGCATGGTCGATTTTGCGCAGCGCAATGCCGAGCGCGCAGGCGTGGCCGAGGCCGTGCAGCTGCGCGGCGGCGACGCCCTGCAGCGCATGCCGCCCTGCGACCAGCCCGGCGTGATGCTGCTGAACCCACCCTACGGCGAGCGCATTGCTGCCGCAGGTAGCGCCGGCCGCAACGCCAGCGAGCGCGCCGCCGACCGCGCCCAGGGCATGGCCGTGGGCCGCGAAGAGGCGCAGACCGAAGACGGCGGTGAGTTCTTCAGCCAGCTGGCAACCCACTGGAAGAAGAACTACAGCGGCTGGACCGCCTGGATGCTCACGCCCGACCTGAAACTGCCCGGCAAGATGCGCCTGAAGGAATCGCGCCGCGTGCCCATGTGGAACGGCCCCATCGAATGCCGCATGTTCCGCTTCGACATGATCAAGGGTGCTGTGCGCGACCGGGCTACCAAGCCTGCCCCCGACGGCGGCCCACGCCATGAAGGTTGAGCTGCGACTGCCCGCAGAGGCGCTAGCAGACGAGCCCGCTCGCCCCGTGGTGGTGGACACCAATGTGGCGCTGGACCTGCTGATTTTCAGCGACCCGCGCACCGTCCCCCTGCGCACGCTGCTGGCCCAGGGTCGCCTGGCCTGGATCGCCACGCAGGTCATGCGCGACGAGCTGGAGCGCGTGCTGGCATACCCGCACATCGTTGAGCGCATGAACTTTTACCGCGTGAGTGCCGCACAGGTGCTGGCCGCGTTTGATGCGCAGGCACGTCTGGTGGACATCGCACCCAAGGTGGCCTACGTGTGCAAGGACGCGGACGACCAGAAGTTCATCGACCTGGCGGCGGCGCACCGGGCAATTTTGCTGAGCAAGGACAAGGCGGTGATCTGCATGCGCAAGCGGTTGGTGAACCTGGGGGCGGATGTGGCGACTGCGCTGGTGCTGGAAGAGGCGCCCGCCACGGCGGTGGCCTGATCACGCATTGATCAGTTTCTGCTGCAAGGATCGGTATGGGGCCGTTGGGTTTTCTTGTCCTCTCGGGCTTCTTCGCCTACCTCGCTTTTGATGCGTTTCAGTTCAACCGAACATCCGGCCACAAAGTCTGGGCCATACCGCCATCTTCCGTTCGGGCGGTTGGTGTGGATCCTTTGTCGCGCGCCGAGCAGGAGGGCGCGCAATCGAACGAAATCACTGCAGTGGGGGGCATTCCCGGCCTCTACTGGATTTTTGTGATGCTGTCGGTGGGCTGCTTGGGGGTTGCTGCCTGGCTGTGGCTAGCGTAGGTTGGGGTAGCGCGGTCTAACCCGACGTTTTCTTCCACGGGCATGGCCTGTCGGGTTACGCCAGCGGCTAACCCAACCTACTGGTTGATCTAGCCTTGAGCCAAGAGGTCATACGCCGCCCGCACCCGCTGCAAATCCCGCCCCAGTTTGCGATTGGTGGGCAGATTCCGCATCCACCCCATCCGCCGGACACTGGTGGCCAGCACCTCCCGCATCTCCGCGCTGCCCTGCGCCACCCACGCCGCCCAGCGCTCGCGCCCCTCGGTCAGCGTACCGCTGGCATGCAGGTAAATCGCGGTGGAATGCGCGTAACACAGCGCATCGCGCACATGGCACACCGCCAGCGGCAGCACGGCGGCGGGGTCGTCCTCAAAATCGATGCAGGCCACCTCGCCATCGGGGCAGCGCA
>NZ_QAIM01000300.1:0-2260 GCF_003061035.1 Acidovorax sp. HMWF018 | reverse complement strand
CCTGGGCCAGGGTGTCCAGCCCTTGCTGCCACAGCGCCAGCACAGCGGCCGTGTCGCCCGCCTGCACGGCGTGGTCGATCTCGTTGCCCAGCGAATGGGTTTCCTCACCCACGTTGCCCAGGTGGCGCATGGCAAAACCATTCGGCAACGCGGCCAGCACCACGGGTACGCGGATGCCGCGCGCGGCCAGGTCGCGCAGGCGTTGCACTTCGGTGGCGATGGCCGTGGGGCCGCCGGGGTTGGGCACGGGGCGCAGCGCATCCAGCCGCAGCAGGGCGGCCAGCACGGCCATGGCGCGGTAGCGGCCTGTGCCGTGGGGGGCTCCCGCGCGCTTGATCCAGATCTGTTGATCGCCCAGCACATGGGCCATCACGTCGTGCGGCTGGGTGGCCAGCTGCTGCTGCAAAAAGGCGGTGTAGTCCGGGGCGGTGGTGTGGGTGGGGGCGGATGCGTCCATCGTCAGATTCATACAGCAGCGTCCCCCGCCACCGCCGCTGCGGTGCCCACGGCTGCGGCGTGCACCAGCTCGACATGGTGGGGTATGGAGGGTTCCAGTGCAGGCTCGCTGGCCTGAAAACTGTGGGCATTGGCCAGCGGCCAGTACAGGCGGAACACGTTGTGCTGCGCATCGAGCGGGCCCAGCAGCGCGCCGGGCAACATGCGGGTGATGAGGTTCGACAACAAGCGCACCTCGGTGTCGGTGATGCGGCGCACGATGTGGTGGGCCGTGATGTCCTTGGGGTGGTGCAGCCCGGCGGCCTGCACCAGCTCCTGCAGCGCGTGCAGGGTGCTGCGGTGGAACTGCGCCACGCGCGTGGCCTTGTCGGGCACCACCAGGGCCTGCTGGCGCAGCGGGTCTTGCGTGGTCACTCCCGTGGGGCAGTGGCCGGTGTGGCAGCTTTGCGCCTGGATGCAGCCCAGCGCCATCATGAAGCCGCGCCCCGCGTTGCACCAGTCGGCACCCAGCGCCATCATGCGCGCGATGTCGAAAGCGCTGATGACCTTGCCCGCGCAGCCAATACGGACACGGTCGCGCAGGTTCACGCCCACCAGTGTGTTGTGCACCAAGAGCAGGCCCTCTTGCAGTGGCGCACCCACGTGGTCGCTGAACTCCACGGGCGCCGCGCCCGTGCCACCTTCGGCGCCATCGATCACGATGAAGTCGGGCGTGATGCCGGTGACCAGCATGGCCTTGACGATGGCGAACCACTCCCATGGGTGGCCCAGGCAGAACTTGAAGCCCGTGGGCTTGCCGCCAGAAAGCGTACGCAGCTTGGCGATGAACTGCATCATCTCGACCGGCGTGCGGAAGGCGCTGTGGCTGGCGGGCGAGATGCAGGCCTCGCCCTCCTTCACGCCGCGCGCAGCCGCGATCTCGGCGGTCACCTTGGCCCCCGGCAGCACGCCACCGTGGCCCGGCTTGGCGCCCTGGCTGAGTTTGAGCTCGATCATCTTGACCTGCGGGTCGGTGGCATTGGCCGCAAAACGCTCTTCGCTGAAGGTGCCATCGGGGTTGCGGCAGCCAAAGTAGCCCGAGCCGATCTCCCAGATCAGGTCACCGCCATGCACGCGATGGTGCTGGCTGATGCTGCCCTCGCCCGTGTCGTGCGCAAAGCCACCTTTCTTCGCGCCCTGGTTGAGCGCCAGAATGGCGTTGGCCGACAGCGCACCAAAGCTCATGGCCGAGATGTTGAACACGCTCGCGTGGTAGGGCTGGGTGCAGGGCGATACGGACGGCGACTGCGCATCGGGGCTGCCACCGATCCACACGCGGAAGTCGTGCGACGGCAGCTGCGTGGGCGCGAGCGAGTGGTTCACCCATTCATAGCCCTGTGCGCCCACGTCCAGGTGCGTGCCGAAGGGGCGGTTGTCCGGGTCGCCCTTGGCGCGCTGGTAGACCAGCGAGCGCTGCGCGCGCGAAAACGGCGCGGCCTCGCTGTCGCTTTCGATGAAATACTGGCGCACCTCGGGCCGCACATATTCGAGCATGAAGCGGATATGGCCAATGACCGGGTAGTTGCGCAGGATCGCGTGGCGCGACTGCTGCAAGTCGTACACGCCCAGGGCCACCAGCGCCGCAAACACCAGCACCACGGGCAGCCCCACGCCAAAGGCCACCAGCGCAAACAGCGACAGCAGCAGCCCGAACACGCACAGCGCAAAGGCCGTGTAGCGCACCGGGTAGAGGGAGTTGAGCTGGTGGATCATGGGGCGTCCTGGTTGGGGTCGGTGGCGCGAGTGGAGGGCGCAGGGGCTACAC
>NZ_QAIM01000299.1:0-1567 GCF_003061035.1 Acidovorax sp. HMWF018 | reverse complement strand
TCTTACAGCCCAGAAAACCCCAGTCAGATATGACTGGGGTTTTTTGCTTTCCAGGCGCACAAAAATCATCCCTTCTAGCTGACCCTCCAGGGTATTGACCATGCAACTACAAGACATCCTGTATTCCCAAGGTTTTGGTACGCGTCGTGTTTGCGCGGGCCTGATTCAGCAGGGATGGGTCTCGGTGCGTGAGGCATCTTCGCCCAATGCTGAGTACGTGCTCTGCACGGAGGCTACCGCAGGCTATGAGCCCGAAGGACTGCTGTTACGTGTACAGGGTGTGGATTGGCCGTTCCACGCCAAAGCCTACGTGCTGCTTCACAAACCCGCCGGCACGGAGTGTTCTCAGAAGCCTTCTACGTACCCCAGCATCTATACGCTTCTGCCTCCGCCGTTGCGTCAGCGGCCCACGAAGAGTGCGGTTCAAGGAGTGCAGGCGGTGGGGCGCCTTGATCAGGACACAACGGGTATGTTGCTATTGAGCGATGACGGGCAATTCATTCATCGCTTGAGTTCGCCCAAGAAGCATGTTCCGAAGGTTTACCAAGTGACGACCAAACACCCGGTGGACGAGACACAGGTGTCGAAATTGTTGGCGGGGGTTGTGCTGGACGATGATCCCACGCCGGTGCGTGCTGCAAACTGCTCCATTGTGGGTTCCCATCGCTTGGATATGACGCTGACTGAGGGCAAGTACCACCAGGTCAAGCGGATGATTGCAGCGGTTGGCAATAGGGTGGATGGGCTACATCGCTCTCGCATTGGAAGCATGGATTTGCCTGCGGATTTGGCCCCCGGCCAATGGCGATGGCTCAATGCTTCCGATCTGTCACTGTTGAACAGCAACGCTTGAGCATGTTGTCCGGAGGAGTGGCCTCTTTGGACTGGCTTAGAGAGCGCGGCCGGGGCACTGTGACTCATGTCGTTGATCCCTTGACTGCCGACGCTGGGAGAGCTCTGCTGGCAAGTTGTGGTCTCGCCCTGCGAGATGGTCTGGAACCCTAGAGGGTGTACAGAATTTTGTGTAAACGGACAATCCACCGCCGGCGCAAGCCGGCCTGTCGGTAAGCACAATGAACACCAAGAAACACGACGTACCCGAAGAACTGCTGTCTGGCCTGCTGGCCAACTACAAGAAGCCTGAAGACCTCATCGGCGAGAACGGCCTGCTCAAGCAGTTGACCAAGCTGCTGGTCGAGCGAGCCTTGGACGCCGAGCTGACTGAGCACCTGGGCCATGAACGCAACGAAGCGGTGGCCAACCCCGCCGGCAACACCCGAAACGGCAAGAGCAAGAAGACCCTCAAGGGGGAGTTTGGCGAGTTGCCCATCGAGGTGCCACGCGACCGCCATGGCAGCTTCGAGCCCCAGCTCATCCCCAAGCACCAGACCCGCTGGGCCGGCTTCGACGACAAAATCATCTCGCTATACGCCCGTGGCCTGACGGTGCGCGAGATACAGGCCCACTTGCAGGGTAAGCGTCAGCTCAGCACCCTCTTGACGAGGTCCTTATGGGATAGTCAGACGTCCAGGATGTGTCGCAGCAAGCCGAAGCCTACGCGCCACTG
>NZ_QAIM01000298.1:0-20424 GCF_003061035.1 Acidovorax sp. HMWF018 | reverse complement strand
GCCGCGACGTGGGGCTGCGCGGCCACCGCATCCTGGCGAGCGCGTTCCAACGCTGCATTCCGTACGGAACCCAGGGCCTCTCGGAGTGCCGCGGCGGCCGCGCGGATGCGGCTCCCCGCCTCGGCGATGCCCGGCGGCAGCGCGCCATGCGGGAAACGGTGAACCTCGCCGTCGTCGCCGAACGCGCAATGCCGGGACAATGCCGCGTGCAGCGCCGCCACATCCGTGCCGAGGCGCTGCCCCTCATTCTCGACGGCTTCCACCAACCCGCGGTCCAGCCGCAGGGCGCTGCCCGCCTCGGCCGCCACGGCGGCGGCCTCCTCAGCCCAGCGCGCGGCGCCGAGCACCGCGTGCCGCGACGCGCTGCGAGCGGCCGCCTTTGCTGGCAGGCCGTGGGCCTCGTCGAACACGAAGAGGGTTTCTGACGGGTCCGGCAGCAGCGCCCCGGGCTCCATCTCCAGCGCGGCCAGCACGAGGTCATGGTTGGCCACGATGACGTCCACTTCCTTGAGCCGCTGCCGGGCGGCCTGGTAGGGGCAGCGCGCGTAGTCCGCGCAGCGCGGCCCGAGGCAGCCCTGGCGGTCGGTGCTGATGCGGTTCCAAAGACCGTCCGGGATCGGCTCCGGCCATTCGTCGCGGTCGCCGGACCAGCTCTCGCCCGCGAAGGCATGGGCCAGCCGCCCTTCCAGGCGCACAGGCTGCGCCAACGCATGCGGGACCGGCGAGCCTCCGAGGTCGGCGACGGGCTGCTGGGCCTGCGGCCGCAGCAGCTTGGCCGGGCACACGTAGCGCCGCCGACCCTTCGCCAGTGCGCAACTGAACGCGACCGGCAGGTGCCTCTGCAGGGCGGGCAGATCCTTCGCCATGAGCTGCTCCTGCAGCGCTACAGTCGAGGACGACACGACCACGGTGCGTCCGCGCGAACGCGCGAGCACGATGGCCGGCAGCAGGTAGCCCAGGGTCTTTCCCGTACCGGTGCCGGCCTCGATCGCAGCGATACGCTGGGCTGGTGGCCGCAAGCCTTCTTCCGCGTCGCCAAGGCTGCCCAGGGCCTGCGCCACCTCGGCCATCATCACGAGCTGCCCCCGGCGGCTCGTGTAGTCCGGCATGGCCTCGCGCAGCGCGCGCAGGCAGGTCTGCATCTGGGATTTTTCTGCATCGGTGAGCATGCGGACAGCTTCTCGCGACATGCGGCGTCTTCAAGAGCCAGCACTCGCCGGGACGCCGAGACCCTGCACGCGCGCCGCCCGAAGCCCCATGCCCGCGGGGCTGCCTTCGTACCCCAGAAACAGCAACGCCCGGCCCGCCATCCAAGGCGGTCCGGGCGTTTTATTGCGCTCCTATCTATTTCGTTTGTCGGCCTCAGCCGATCTGGACCACGACCAGCACGGCGTCCAGGGTGCTGCCATGCTGCGCGCAGAACCGCTCGCAGGGCTCTGCCGCCCGGTCTCTCAGGCCAGCCTGTCGGGCCAGCGCGAGCAAGTGCAGCAACGCATCCGACGGCGCGAAGAGCACATCGCGGCCTTCTCCATCGACCCACAGGATGGCACCGGGCTCGGACTCGGGCCGGGCCGACGCGATGTCATCCACTTCATCGGCATAGTTCGACAGCAGGTCCTCCAGCCAGTCGGCCTGGTTCTCCCGCAGTCTCGCCGTCTCGACGTCCAGGCCGTGTGCGCAGGCGAGTGCCTTGCGCGCATGGAGCAGCACCTCCTCCAACATTGCGCTGTGCGAGAGCACGCCAGCCTGCGCATCGCTGATCCACAGCCAGGCCAGCACCCAGGCGCCGCCGTCGCCGACCGAAGTGGTGGTGTGGTCGTCGATCTCCGTGTCGTCGTCCGCATCGATAGTCGCGCGGGCCGCCGAGACGTAGGGATCGTCTCCGGGCACCGCGAAAGCCCGGATGCACTCTCCGATGGTCAGGCCCCCTGCGCACAGGGCTTCCAGGGAAGGGATGCCTGGTACCGCACCCGACGCCGGTACGGACGGCGCAGTTTCGCGGGACTGGTCCTGGTTGGCCGACTCGCGCAGGTAGTGGCGCGCTCGCTCGATCACGGCCCAGCAGTCTCCGGTGGCAGGCTCATCGTTGCTCTCGGCGAACCTGAGCGCGTACGCCAGCAGGTCGTCGATGAGCGTTCTCGGATCGGTGTTCATGTGGTTTCTCCTTCATGAAAATGAAGGGGCGCTACCCCCAGGGGCCAGCGCCCCTGGGGGTAATGGATGTGATGCCGGTAGCACGCCGGTGGCAGGCGCCGGGACTAGTGCACCGCGGCACCCAGATGCATCACGGTGTTCAAGAGGGTGTATTCCAGGGTCTGCTCGGCGTACTCGCTGCCGACATAGCCCCAAACCTCCTCGTCGCGGTCCTCGACGCGCCGTCCAGTGACGCGGTCCACCACGTAGACGACGATGCCGTAGACCTCGCCGTTGACCCAGGCGTTGTATTCATCGAGCACGCCGCGACAGTACCGCTCGGCTTCCTCGGCGAGCTTGGCCGCCACTTTGGACGGCGGGACGTCCAGGCCCGAGGCTTCGACCAGCGCCGCCATGGCCTGCGTCCGTGTCGCATAGCCGCCGATCCAGGTGGTCCCCCCGTCGAGGGAATAGTGCACGGCCGGCGGATCGCCCCGGCCGCCGGCCGTGCCGGACCAGCACGCTTCGCCAACGCCCAGTTCGCGCAGCACGTTGGACCGGATGTTGTCCTCGGCGTCCTCATCGGGCACCCAGATGGCACCGCCGCGCGTGGTGTCCCAGCGACACTGCATGCCATGGCCGGTCACGCTGTAGACGACGCCGCCATGGTCGTAGATGTCGAGCAGGACCGCCAGCGGGTAGCCGATGCTGCCTGCCGCGAGGGCACGCTCCCAGGCCGCCTCCGCCTCGCTTTCGCAGAGCAGGTTCGCCAGGTCCTTGAGCTTGTCGTGCCAGCACGGTGCCAGGTCGTTCCACCAGGGAACGTCGAGGAACTGCTTGGCGATGTAGTCGAGCGCGAACTCCCAGCCTTCCTGGTGGACGGCATCCTCGACCGTCTGCAGGACCGCGTTCCACGTGGCTGCCTTGTCGCGGCTGCGCAGGAGGTTGCCCAGCGTCGCCATCAGCGAGCGGTTCTTGCGGAGCGAAGCGACAACGCAGTCGGCCAACTGGCCGGACACACCCTCGTCGCCGAGATCCTTGTTGCCGTCGCCGTCGCGCCCCAGGGCGTGGAAGAAGTACCCCTCCTCGTCGCGCCGCGCGCGCCGCCCTCGGTGGTACAGACAGCCCATGGCATGGCCCTCGGCCAGGGGGTTGCAGCGCTCCGCGTCGTCATCGATGCACAGGCCGCCGGCCACGATGAACCTCTCCATCATGACCATGCGCTCCTCGGTGTCCGGCGGGATACGCAGCACTGCCTTGACGTCGATCGCCTCTTGCGCGTCGACCGCGCCGACGAAGGCCACCTCGGAGAGCGATTCACGTGCGTCCTCGACGCCGGGAAGCGCCAGCCCCCGGATGGCGAAAGGAACCCCTTTCACGGCAACGACCGTCTCCGGCCGCAGGTTGGAAAGAATCTTGACTTGGTGTTTGTTCATGATGGCTCCTTGAACAAGTCGCGGGGCCGTCCCTGCGCGGGAAGCGTCCCGCTAGGGTTGACAGGTGTCCTTTGCCGGTGCGGCGCGGGACATCGAAAGGTTGCCGACGCGCGAAACTGCGCATGCAGCGCGGGCGCGGGGCACAATGAAAATGGAAAGCCCCTGAGCGGATCCGCGCAGGGGTCAAGAAAACGGACAACCCGGCAGGGGCTGCCACACGGCGGAAAACGGGCCACCCGTTGACAGGTGGCGCGATCGCAAAGCGGACACCGTCCGCATGTCTCACAAGGCTACGATTCGCTCGATGAGCAGGCTGGCAGCTTGCCTGTGACGGCGCGCAGCGCCGAAAGCCTGATCACTCTATCACCCACTGCCGCAGCGTTCAATATGCGGCGCGGTCGAGGTCTGCCTCAACCGTTCCTTGCCCGGCGTGATGTGGACGCCAATGCGCAGGGCGAGATCCAGCAGCTTCGCGCAACCCTGGTCGTCCTGCAGCAGGCTGCATGTCCCCCTTCTGCTGCAACACCCCGTCGCATCCTGCGGCGCATGGTCGCCACCCGCATTCGCCCGCCGAGCCAGGCGTTCGCGGCTCGCGGTCGCGCGACTGCGGCGGCAGCTACCGCATCCCGGCCCACACTCAAGGCTCACCCGCTTCCTGCAAGGAAGCCCCGGCCATGCCGGGCGTCGCAGTCGTTACCTGCCCGGCGCGGATCCGTCCCGCCAACCACTTCCACCTGGGAGCACCGTCTCCCTTGGAGCGGTGTTCCCGTCCACCCCTGGAGAACACCATGCACACAACCTGCTCCGACAGTGTCGGTCCGGCACAGGACCACGCCGCCATAGACCTCGAAGAGCTGCTCGGGGACGGCGAAGCCCAACTCGTCTACGAAGGGCTCTACCGCCTGCGTGAAGCCAAGGTCGAGGCACTGGGCATCGTGCGAGCCGCAGGGCTGAGCCCCCATGGCCGGCCCTTCGAGCCCTGGGACTTCGGCGTTCCGCAGATCGACCAGTTGCTGGGCCGCCTCGGTGCCGACCCCGTCGAAGCCTCCCCCACCACGCCGGAGTGCTGAGATGGGTCCGACGCCATACCAGTACCTGCCCCTATGGGCCAAGGTCGCGATCGAACGGCTCGACGCGGACGCCGCGCTGCGCAGCGAGGCCATGCTCGACGAGCTGCTGGACAGCTACGCACGGTGCTACGCAGAAGTGGTCGATGCGCAGACCCGCGATTCGGCAAGGCACATCTGTCGGCGCCGTTTCATCGGCTCGTACACCGAACCGCCGCGGCCCGAGCCCGTTCCGCCCGGAACCTTGCGCCTGGTCCGGCTAGCGCGCGAAGGCGCACTCAGCACCGGCGACCGCGTGGCGACACAGCGGCTGGGCGAATGCGAGGTCACCCGCGTCCACGACCAGCACTCGATCGAGGTGCGTGATCCGTCCACCGGGCGGCACTACTTGATCAGCGGCCTGGATTTCGGAACGGACGCACGCGTCGTGGAAGTCGAAGCGGCCCGCGGCGCGACGGCCCCTTGATCCGAGCACACGAACCGGCCACCAAGGGCCGCCCTTTCCATAGATCCGGTGGACAGGCGTCGCCTGCCCGCCATGCCATTACTGGAGTACATCATGTCCATTCCCAAAGCCATCGAAGGCGCGATGAACCGCTGGAACTCGGTGGAGACGGCGTTGCGCGCCGCCAATCCAGGTGCCAGCAAGGAAGACATCTACCACGCCACCGCCGACGCGATGAACCGATCACTCGGTCTGCCACAGGGCGAACGGCGCACCGTCTTCGACGACGGCACCTACCGCGTGCAGGTCAGCCGCCTGTTCGCCGTCATCGCGCGCAAGGATGGCGCCGAGTTCTACGTGCCCACCCACCACGCCTGGTTCGACCGCGTCGCCACGGCGGATTGCCGCCGCACCGTGGAAGATTTGCACGCCGAGCTGGTGGCCACCACTGCCTGATCGGAGGACTTCGCATGTCCATGCCACGCCCCCCTGCCTGCCCGATGTGCTCGGGCGAAGGTGCCCTGCTGGGACCGCTGGGCTCGCTGAACTGGTTTCGCTGCCGCCACTGCGGTTGGGATTTCAGCCGGCCACGCCGCCAGAGACCCCGGCCATCCGCAGCCGCCACCCCTTCACAGGCGAAGTCACCATGAGCGACACGTCTGCGCAGCACCTGCTGACCCATGCCGAGCCCCTGGTCGCGATCTCGATCGCGCATCTGCGCCCAGCCACACGACAGCGCCTGGCCGACGGCGATCTGTCGGTGATCGCCTATCCCAACGACTACGGCGGATTCGTCTACGTCGGCTCCGCCGACGAAAACATTCCAGACGAACCCGAGCTGGTCCCGATCTTCGCAGCGGCGCAGGCAGTCGGCATCATCTGGATCAAGTTCGATGCCGACGCCGAAGCGGTTGAAGGCTTCGACACCTGGCCGTGTACTTCCGGTTGATCGACCGCCATATCGGCGATCTGCCGACGTGGTACTGGTTCAAGGTGCATGGATTGCCTGCTTCCTGAACCTTCCCGATAGACCAACCCCACCGCACCGCGCGGTGGGGAGCCGGCCCCCATCGCCCGCGCCGCCGGGGTTTCGCGCGGCCCCCACACCCTGTCTCTTCGCCCTTCCGCGGCGCCCCTTCAGTCCGCCTCGATGCCAGCGCGCAGCGCCGCAGCCAGCACCGTATCGCGCAAACGGGCGTTCCGTGCCAACGGCCCGCCGATCCGGCGCCCGCCTAGCACACCGGCCAGCCGGTCGCCAAACAGCGCCAGCGCAGAATCGCGGTCCCGCTGGCGCGACATCCACAGCAAGCCATCGATATCGTCGAACTGCCGGTGCAGCGCCTGGGCCCACAAGGCGGTGTCCCGGTAGTCGCGCGACGGGCTTGCGATCAGTTCCTGCTTGGGCACCTTCAGGCGATGCAGCCCTTCGCTCGTGAGGTCCACGAGCTTCAGGTCGCGGGCGGGCACGAGTTCACCATGGCCGCGGTGCGCGAATTCGTCGAGGTCCACGAACTTGTCGGGCGCGTCGATCGGCACTTCGTGGAACACGGTCTCGAAGATCGCGCAGTCCAGCGTCGCGCCGCCGTACAGGTACGGCACGACCTGGCCACTCGCGTCGTGGATCGACGCGAAGCGCGTCGGCTTGCGCAGTTGACCGGCCGCGTCCACCCCCGGATTGAAGCTCTCGGGGGCGAACGCGGTGTCGTGGATGACGTGGATCACCTGGCCGGCTGGCCAGCGATCGAACAGGGGATCGAGCGGCGGGACCGGCGCGCGACAGCTCAAGCCGCGCTCCCCTGGGCATCGCGCTGCGCGGTTTCGACGACGGCCTGCGGGTCACTGGCCAGCAGATCGACCGGGCGCGCACTGCCCGGCAGCCCGCCATTGTTCGAGGCGAACCACAGCGCCAGCTTCCAGGACGATTTGCGGCTACCGAAGGCTTCCAGCACGTCCTGGACCGCCTTGATCGGTTTACCGTTCTCGAACTGGAAGGCCGGGTAGACATCGCGTTCACGCGCCGCCTTGTCCGGGTGCGACACGGCGAACACCTGGCGGCGCTTGCGCCAGTTGTCGGCCAGCGCCGCACGGTTGCTCGCCTGCGAGCCGTTGGCGTCGGCCAGTTGCTCGGCGGTGAAGAAGCCGAACTCGTTGAGCAAGCGCGCATGGCGGGCGGCAAGCCGCTGCGCCATCTCCAGATCGGTGGCGCTGGGCGCGAGCATGCGCGCAGCCATGAAGTCGACCATTTCCGCCATGCGGCGCTCGCGCACCGCGGCCACCTTCTCGGCGAGCAGCCGGTCCAGCAGCGGCAACGATGCCAGCAGCGTCCTGGATGCCGCCTCGTCCGCCACTTCCAACACGAAGGCCTGGCCTGCGTGCGACGGGCGACCGCGCCCCTCATGGCGCACCGTAAGTACGTCGCCCTGCAGCGCGAGAGAGGCTGCTTTGCCCATGACATGCACTCCTATCGACCTTGTTGATGAAATTCTAGTTCATCAGATCATTTTGGTCAAAACACCTACAAAAGATCCTCGGGGCGTGATGTATCGGCAGGTCCCGCTTCGCCACCATCAATCGTCGAACCTGGCCATCCCTTCCCGCTGAAACCGCCCTGGGCCACTTCCCGGTGACGCGGACAGGAAGCAAACTGACACGGCTTCCCTGGCTGCGGTCCCTGCCGACCGTCCAGCCCACCCGAGTTCTTCGGGCGTCGCGGTCGTTACCCGCCCAACGCAGCTCCGCTGCCAAGCACCGCGCCGGGTTCTCCGGCCCCAGTTTCCGCGCCGATCCGGCGCCGCTCCGTTTTTTTCACCCATCCCGCGGCCCATCGCCGCGCCATGCCGTGCCATGTCCGTTCGCGGGCCTGGTCGCGGCCCACCCATTCAGAAAGGCCATCCATGACCACTGTCGCCGAAACCCTCTGCGCCATCGAGCGCCGCGCCGAGCGCGCCATCGTGCAGGAGTTGCGTCTGATGACGCAGGAGATTCTTGCCATGCGGACCCAGCTCACGCTCGCGGACCGCGCGCACGCCGATGCGCTGTTGCTCAAGCTGACCCACCTGGAACGCTGCCAGCAGGTCGATACCGTCGCGCCCTGCCCCATCGCGCCGTCCGCCGCGTCCACCGGGCAAGGGTTTCCCATGCTCCCGATCGACTCGCTGGAACCGCTGCAGCCGGACCGCTACCTGGTCCATCTCTACGGCCACGAACTGGGCGATCTGGAGCGCGCGGTCCTCGTCGAGACACTGGCCTCGGCCGCCCAATTGGTGCGCCAGCACCAAGCCGAGCGGCCCCAACTGGTATGGGAAGTGACCCACAACACCACCACGGACGAACTGGCTTTCCTGGGTGATGACGACACGCTCGTCGCCAGCATCTCGCCCTGCGAGCCGCTCACGCCGGAAGTGCAGCCGCTGGTCGCCGACGCCTGCAAAGAGTTCTGCAAGGGAAGCCTGACGGCACTGCGGTGCCTGTTCATCACCCCCGTGCAGGCGCAGCCGGAGCCTCTGGCCGCCTGAAACTGCGGCGCGCGGGTGCCTTTGTGCCCGCCGTTGATTCCAACACCCCCCGGGGCTCGCCCCGTGGGGCGGGCTCCTTCGCACCACACAGTGCGCTTCGCCACTGCACGCCTGCGCGCTGCGGCGGCCAGGAGACCCCATGTCCTTACTACCTTTCGAGAATCTCAAGGCGCGCGCCAAGCGCGCCCTGGACACCCGGATCGCCCGCTGCGACCCTTTGCTGCACGGCATCGGCTTCGATTCCGAAGCCGCATGCCTCGCGCTGATTCCCTGCGCCGTGCTGGACGACGATGAGCGCGCGTCACTGCGAACCATGGCCCGGAACGCCCGTGATGGCTCGGACCTTGCGCAGCGCGCCCGCATGCACGCCGAAGCGAACCGCTCCGACTGGTCGCAGTGGCTGCAGCGCATACGCCAGACGGGCCATCACCGCATCAACCAGTGGGACGTGCGCTGCGTCAAAGGGCTGATCGCGCACTTTCCCGAGTGTGTAAGCCAGCGCCAGCGCCGTGCCGCCATCGCCTGTCATGTGGACGATGAGACCGACGCCTGGATGCTTGCTTTCGCGGACGCACCGCGACGCACGGAGATCGGGCCATGAATTTCTGTACACGATCCGACCCGCCCGTTCCAGACCTGAGCTGGAGCGACGACGGCTGGTTCACACAGTTCCTGCCCAACACCAAGGCGGGCGAGGACGCCTGGCGTGTGATGGCAACGCACACGGACGGCACCGGCAAGGTGCTCTCCGTCCACGCGGCGGACACCATCCGCCAGCTTCGCGCGAAGGGATACACCGTCGCCAAGGCAAGGCGCACCGGCAAACGCTCCGGTGCTAACGACGACGCCTTGCTGGCAGAACTCGCGAAACCGCAAGCGCCGCGCTCATAGCAGCCGCGCTCCACGGCTGGTAGCACAACAGCCCGCTCGCGCCATGGCCGCTCGCGGCAGCGCGAAAAGCACACGGTACCGCCGCAAGCGGCACCGCCACCCTGGCCCGCCGTTCACCGGCGGGCGTTTTCTTGACCCCGAGGGGCACCGACGCCCCGCGGGGGCGCGTGCGCCTCATTTTGATGAGGAAGCAACATGCACGATTCCATCCAAACGGAGGGCGCACCGCTCTCCGAAGAAGAACGCATCGCCGCCAACCGCACGGCGATTTTCTCCGCGCTGCGCGACGAAGGCGTCCTGCGGGCTGCGGTCAGCTACACCGGCTCCGGCGACTCGGGCGGCCCGGAGGGCGTCCGTTTCGAGATGCCGGACGGTCCCCGTGAGCTGGACGAGATGCCAATGGCACCGCAGTACGTGGAGTCCAGCCAGTACGTCGACGGCGCATGGCAGACCACGGTCAGCCTGGACGACAGGCCGCTCGACGACGCGCTCACCGACTTCGCGATGGATGCGGTCGAGCAATACTTCGGCGGCTGGGAAAACGAAAGCGGTGCCTCGGGCGAAGTGGTGTTCGATGCCACGGCATCCACCGTGGTCATCGAGCACAACAGCTATTTCATCGACTCCGAATACTCGGAGATCCGCGTATGAAGGCGCACGTCTCGCTTGCCTGCTGGCCGGGCCTGCGGCATGAAGCGGCGGCAGCGTTGCTGTGCGACCCGATCGAGGAACCGCTGTTCGGGCGGCTTTCGGCTGAACACGTCCAGTTGGTACCGCAGAGCCTGGGCTGCCTGGACGAAGCGCTGGCCGATGCGCTGTGCGCCGCCCATCCGGGCACGCGTTTTCGGCTGCATGCCAACGTCCAGGTACTCCCCAGGCGCCGACTGGCCGACCTCAGCGGCTTCGCGCTGCACGCCGACTGGTTCGCGCAGGCCGCGCGCATCAGCCAGCGGCTGGAGGCACCGGCGTACACGGCGCATGCCGGACGCCGCTGCGAAGCGGATCTGCCCCGCATGCTGGACGACGCGCGCCGCTGCGCCGACCTGTTCGGCTGCCCGGTCGGCGTCGAAGGCCACTACCCCTCGGCCGGCGATGTCTGGCTGGTGTCGAGCTGGGCAGAGTACCGCGCGGTGTTCGAGTCCGACGTGCCTTACGCGCTCGACCTCTCGCACCTGCACATCCTGGCGACCCGCACGGGCTGCCACGAGGCCACGCTGGTGGCCGAGATGCTGGCCTGCGAGCGCTGCATCGAGATCCATGTCAGCGACAACGACGGCCAAGGCGACTGGCACCAGGTCTGCGCAGAGCCGCCCTGGTGGCACCCACTGCTGCAGCACATCCATCCCCACGCGGTGGTGTTTTCCGAAGGCAACCACCGCAGAGCAAGGAACAACCATGTCCACTGAAAATCCCCAACAGCACCCCACTTTCCTGGCGCAGGCCGACGGCACGCTGGCCCTCAACCAGGCCGGCATCGAACTCCAGACCCGCTACCGTCAGGTGAAAGCCGAGCACGACGCTCTGGATGCAAGCTGGGCCGGCGCCTTCCTGGCGCGGCTGTTCGCACAGCATGCCTGGCTGGACGCCGTGAGGCTGTCCTTCGCGGTTTCCGCCGAGTACGACGATAGCGGGGGCTACTTCCGCTCCATCTCCTGCCACATCCTGTCGGCGTGCGCCGTGCCGCAGCATCCCCTGCCTGAAGAACTGCTCACGGAGGGAGAATTCGACTCGGACACCGCCGAGCAGATCGTCGAGCAAGAAATCGAGGACAGCGAGTTCGATCTCTATACGTGCCTCTCGGAGACTCCCAGCGGCTACGACGATCTCGACCTGACGCTGGAGCGCAAGCCCATTGCGGAATTGCTGTGTGCCAGCCCCATCGACGGGCATGCGGCATTCCGTGCCTGGGGACTGGGGCAGGCCACCACCCGATAGCACCATGGCGGGTTCGCGCAAGACGCCGGCCCGCACGGTTTCGCAGCCCTGCGCTCCGCAGCCTGCGGCAGCGGCCATCGCGCCACCCGCGATCGGCGAGCATTTCCGCCGCTGTTCCGTGGCGCCGCTCGGGGGCGCGGACACCACGCCCGCGCCACGGCCACACTGGACCTGCTTCCATCGCCCCCCTGTGGGGGCTTCCGGCGCTCTGCGCTGGCGGCGCGGCCGTTACCCGCCCCTTGCCTTCAACGCGCCGGCCCTATCGCCGGCACGTCCCTTCCATCCGGGAACACCGTTCCCGATGCTGGGCTGGTGTTTCCCTCTCCGGAGAAAACCCATGTCCTATCAAACCATGACCATCGGTGCCTCGCCCTGCGAGGAAAGCTGCGCCCAGGTGGGCCATCCCGACTACGAGGCGCGATCCCGGCGTGAATGCCTGGTCTTCCGGCGCATGCTCGAACGCCTGTTTCCCTTGGCCGATGATGTGCCCGCCCGGTTCGCCGTGATCAGCTCTCCCCACGAGTTCGGCACCTACCGCGAAGTCTGCGTGCGCTACGAAGACTCCGATGCCCGTGCCTGCGACCACGCCTATGCGGTCGAAGCGAACACGCCCGCCCAATGGGACGCGATCGCGCGCTACGAGCTCATCTGGATCGAACGCAAGGACCAACTGCAGCGAGCAGTCCTGCGCGGCGATCTGCAGCCGCAGGAGGTACCGACGGTCTACCGCGGCAACGGCATCCCGGACCTGCCTGCGGATCACAGCTTCAGCGAACTGCTGACTACGTTTCCCCTGTAGTTCGCGAAAAGCACGGCGCCGCTGCATCGACGACAAAACAAGACTTTCACTGGTCTTGACCTTCTAACGGCCCGCAACCGTCTTCATTCCTCTCACCCACACCGGGGCCGTGTTGCCCCAGCGGGTGCCGCGGCCCTTCATTTTTTCCAAGGAAACCCCATGGCACTCGCAGTTTTCATTCTTCCGTCACGAGCCCGTTTCACCTCAGGTCAGGTGGTTGTGACCACCGGCGTCGGCGCGCTGATCGGCGAAGGCAGGCTCGACCCGGCACCGTACCTTTACCGTCATTTTTGCGGCGACTGGGGCGATCTCGACGACTGCGATCGGTGCCTGAACGACGCCGCACTGCAGTCCGGTGAGGATCGGCTGTTCTCGTCCTACCAGGTCGCGCCCGACCTGAAGCTCTGGATCATCACCGAGTGGGACCGGAGCGTGACCACGCTATTGCTGCCCAGTGAATATTGATCTCAATCAGCCTGGAAACCCCAGTGCTTGTCCAAAGCGGTTGCGAAGGACGAACACGCGGATTTGTCCAGGATGGCCAGGAAGTCCTCCCGGCTAACGGGCGGGGCCTTGAACCGTTGAGCATGCCGCCCAGCACCTTCGCCACCTCCGGCCCGACCTGGAGCAGTGCGGCCAGGAATGTGCCCGGATCCACGGAACGAACCGCGAGCTAGCGGCGCGAGGTGAGGCGTGCAATGTGGTGGCGGCGCAGTTGGCGGATCTGACTCCTCTGCTGGGCCGACTGGCCGAGGCGACGAACAAGAGCCGGGACTACCACTGACGGGGCAAGACGGCAGTCCGTCGCCACGGCAAACGGCCTGCCAATCCGGGCGGTGAGAGAGGCAACTACGCATCCAGCGCGACGCACACCGGCAGCGCTCCCATACTGACCCGCGCATCCTGGCCACGGCCAACGCACGCCCTATGGGCGTTCCCGATCCCGCTCGGGCGTCGCGGTCGATACCCGCCCCGCCGCCACGGCAGCCCTGAGCTGCCCGCCACCACACACCTTGGCTCCTCCGCCTGCGCGCAAGAGGCCAGGGCCGTGATCTTTCGTCCATCCCATCCGGGGAGCTCGCCTCCCCGATGGGTCGGTGCGTTCCCCGCCTTCCTTCGGAGAACCACCGATGGCACGCACCACTGCGCCTTCCTTGTGGCTTCCGGGCTTCGACCCGGATGTCCCAGACACCCCTGAGCCGTCTGTTGAGACGGACTTGTTCGCTGAACTGCCTGCGCCCCAGGCACCCGTTTCCAACCCCATCCAGCTCGCACCCGTCGCCCTCGTGGCCGACGCGCCCATGGACGCCGCGGCTGAGGTCGAAGTCGAGACCGAAGTCCCGAGCACGGCACCGCGCGCCAGTTGGCGCGTGCTCACCGGCGCCAAGCGCGACACGCCCCGATCCCTGTGGCCCATGCTACAGCGCGAGCACCTGTCCGGCCTGGTCGGCACGGCCACCAAGTTCGACGCCAACGTGGCAGCGATCCAGGCCCTGCAGGCCCTCGAAGCCGGCCAGCGTCAGCCGGATGTCGCCGAGCGCGCTCAGTTGCTGCGCTTCACCGGCTGGGGCAGCCTACCCGCCGCCTTCAACCTCGAAGGCACCGATCTGGCCTGGCGCCGCCGCGCCGAGGAACTGCAGGCGCTGCTGCCCGCCGAGGACTACGAGTCGGCCCGCGCCTCGGTCAACAACAGCCACTACACCGAGGTCCATGTGATCGAGGCCATGTGGCAGGCCGTGGAGCGCTTCGGCTTCACGGGCGGGCGCGTGCTCGAGCCCGCAGCCGGCGTCGGCCACTTCCTCGGCGCGATGCCGCGCGCGCTCGCCGAGCGCAGTTCGGTCACCGCCGTCGAGATCGACCAGTTGTCCGGCCGGCTCCTGCAGACGCTGTACGCACCGCACGGTGCCGACGTGCGCATCGCGCCCTTCGAGAAGGTGGCGCTGCCCGAGAACTGGTTCGACCTGGCGATCGGCAACGTGCCCTTCGGCAACTATCCGGTCGCCGACACGGGCCCAAAGCCTTACGCGCGCTTCCGCATCCACAACTACTTCTTCGGCCGCGCGCTGGATCTGGTCCGCCCTGGCGGGCTGGTGTGCTTCATCACCAGCACCGGCACGATGGAGGCGCGCGCGGACGCTGTGCGCGAATACGTCGCGTCCCAAGCCCAGTTGCTGGGCGCGATCCGGCTGCCGCAGGGCGCGTTCGCCGGCCTCGCGTCGACCGACGTTCAGACCGACGTCCTGTTCCTGCGCAAGCGCCGCCCCGGCGAAGCCGTGAGCGGCGCCTGGCTGGAGCGCGTGATGGTGCCCGATGCACTGCGGCACCCGCGCTGCGCGCAGAAGTACCTGCAGATCAATGCCTGGTACGCCCGGAACCCCGACTTCTGCATCGGGCAGGTCACGCAGGAGAGCAATGGCTACGAGGAAGTGCCGACCGTCGTGTTCGAGGGCGACCTCGAGCCGGCGCTAGCGGAGCGCATCGCGCTGCTGCCCAGTGGCGTGTATGAAGCGGCCAAGCCAGTGGCGTTGGCGTCCGTCCGGGCAACCGTGCCTGCCGAGCCTGGCGCGCGCCCCGGAAGCTACTGCGTCCATCACGGGCGCGTGCACCGGGTCGAAGGCACCGAGCTGGTCGACCTGCATGACAGCCTGAACGCCACGCAACGCGCCCGCATCACGGGCCTGTGCGCGATCCGGGACCATGCCCGGGCACTGCTCGACGCACAGCTGGCGCAGGACGGCGACGAAGGGCTGGCCCATCTGCGCGCCATGCTCAACGGTACCTACGACCGCTATATAGCGCGCCACGGCTGCCTGAGCACCCGGGCCAACGCGCTGGCCTTCCGCCGCGACCCGGACTACCCGCTGCTGCTCTCGCTGGAGCACTACGACGAAGAGTCGGACACCGCGCGCAAGGCGGCGCTGTTCACCCAGCGCACGCTGCGCCGGGTATCGGCGCCCACGGCGGTCGGCGAACCAGCCGAGGCGCTGGCCACCTCGGTCCAGTGGCGCGGCCGGGTCGATCCGGCCTACATGGCGCAGTTGCTGTCGGCGCCCGAGGAGGAGGTGCTGGCCGCGCTGTCCGAAGCCGGGCAGATCTTTCCCGATCCGGCGGACGGTGCTTGGAAGACCTCCGACGAATACCTGTCGGGCAACGTCAAGGAGAAGCTCAAGCAGGCGGCACTGTCCGGCCCGGCCTTCCGCCGCAACGTGGAGGCGCTGGAGCGGGTGCAGCCCGAAGACCTGCAGCCTGCGGCCATCGAGCCGCGCCTGGGCGCGGTGTGGATTCCGGCAGGCGACGTAGAGGGCTTCATCCATGAGGTGCTCGAACTCAAGGACTGCCAGGTGTCGTACTCGGCCGAGGCCGGCGCCTGGTCGGTGACCTACCCGGAGTGGAGCGCGCGGCACAACGTCAAAGTGACTCAGGAATGGGGCACCACGCGCATGAACGCCATCGAGCTGGTGCAGGCCGCGCTGAACGTGCAGGTGCCGACGGTGCGCGACCGCCATCCGGCCACGGACCGCTACCACGTCAATCCGGAGGAGACGCTGGCGGCGCGGGAGAAGCTCGGGGCGCTCAAGGACCGCTTCGCGGCCTGGGCCTTCGAGGACACCGAACGGCGCGAGCGGCTGTGCCGGGTCTACAACGACCTGTTCAACGCCACGCGGCCGCGGCATTTCGACGGCTCGCACCTGAAGCTGCCGGGGTTCTCGCAGTGCTTCGATCTGCATCCGCACCAGCGGGATTCGGTATGGCGTGTGGTGCAGACCGGCAACGTGGGTCTGTTCCACGTGGTCGGCGCCGGCAAGACGGCGGTGTGCGTGATCGCGAGCATGGAGATGCGCCGCCTGGGCTTTCTCGCGAAGCCCTGCCATGTGGTCCCGAACCATATGTTGGCGCAGTACACGGCCGAGTTCGTGCGCCTGTATCCGCAGGCGTCGGTCTTGATGGCCGGAAAGGAGGATCTGGAAGGCGACCGCCGGCGCGAGCTGGTGTCGCGCATCGCCACGGGCGATTGGGATGCGGTGGTCATCACGCACTCGAGCTTCGAGCGCATCCGGATGTCGCCGCAATTCACCGAGGACTACATCGCGGAGGTGATCCATGAGATAGAGATGGCTGTGCGCGCCGAGAACAGCGATGACCGGAGCAACCGGATCATCAAGCAACTCGAAGCGCAGAAGAAAAGCTGGAAGGTGCGCCTGGAGCGTCTGGCCGCCGACAAAAAGAAGGACGACCTGCTGACCTGGGAGCAGTTGGGCATCGACGGCTTGTTCGTCGACGAGGCCCACCTGTTCAAGAACCTGTACCGGTTCACCAAGATGACGCGGGTCGCGGGCCTGCCCCTGTCCAACTCGGAACGCGCGTTCGACCTGTACCTGAAGACGCGCTACACGATGAAGCTGCACGGGAACGCGCAGCGCGGCGTGGTCTTTGCGACGGCGACGCCAGTGGCCAACACCATGGCCGAGATCCACACGATGCAGCGCTACCTGCAGCCCCGGCGGCTGGAGGAGTTGGGCCTGCAGCAGTTCGATGCCTGGGCGGCCACCTTCGGCGAAAGCGTCACAGCGCTGGAGATCGCGCCGGACGGCAGCGGCTACCGCATGCACACGCGCTTCGCGCGCTTCATCAACGTGCCGGAGCTGATGTCGATCTTCGGCGAGGTCGGTGACATCCGCACCGCCGAGATGCTGAACCTGCCGGTGCCGAAGCTGCGTGGCGGCAAGGCGCGCACGGTGGCCTGTCCGGCCAGTCCGGCACTGAAGGCCTATGTGCAGACGCTGGTCCAGCGTGCCGAAGCGATCCGGAATGGGCATGTTGATCCGACCGAAGACAACATGCTCGCGGTCACGAACGATGGCCGCGCGGCTGCGCTGGACTTCCGGCTGGTCGCGCCGACGGCGAAGTTCGATCCGGAGGGCAAGGTGGGTGCCTGCGCCCGCGAGGTGCTGGCGATTTGGCAGCGCACGGCGGACTTCCGCGGCGCGCAGATGGTGTTCTGCGACCTGTCCAGCCCCAAGGGCGGCAAGGTCTTCAGTGTCTACGAGGACCTGAAGCAGCGGCTGATGGATGCCGGCATCCCGGAGCGCGAGATCGCGTTCATCCACGACGCCGAGACGGACGTCCAGAAGGCTACGCTGTTCAAGGCGGTCCGCGAGGGCCGCGTGCGCGTGCTGCTGGGTTCAACCGGCAAGATGGGCGTGGGCACCAACGTGCAGACCCGCCTGGTGGCGCTGCACCATCTCGACGCGCCGTGGCGTCCCTGTGACGTCGAGCAGCGCGAGGGCCGCATCCTGCGCCAGGGCAACGAATGCGAGGAGGTCGAGATTTTCCGCTACGTGACCGAACAAAGCTTCGACGCCTACATGTGGCAGACGCTTGAAACCAAGGCGCGCTTCATCGCGCAGGTCATGCGCGGCGACAAGGGCCTGCGGGCCATCGAGGACGTGGAACTGGCCACGCTGAGCTACGCCGAGGTCAAGGCCCTGGCGTCGGGCAACCCGATGGTGATCGAGAAGGCTGGCGTGGACGCGGAAGTGGCCAAGCTCTCCACCCTGTTCTCGGTCTGGCGCAACCAGCGCTGGACCAACGAGAGCGAGGTGGGACGGTTGCCGATGCTGATCGCGTCGCTGGAACAGAAGGCCGCGTTGCTTGCCGCAGATGCCGAACAGGTCGAGCCCCAGACCATGGGGCAGATCGCCCTGGAACTGGGAGGCCGGCGGATCGCCGGACCTGACGCGGTGGGTGACGGCTTGCGCGAACTGGTGAAGACCGCGAAGGCAGCGGCCCGCACCAGGCCATCGGTGAGCGACCAGCTCGTAGGCCGTTTCGGCGGCTTCGATCTGGGCCTGCAGACCATCGGCGGAGAAGCCACGCCAACGTTCTATCTCGCGGGGCGCTGCCGCTACGACGCCGAGCCCTACCAGACGGGACCTGGCATCGTGTCCGCGCTGCTGGCAGCCCTGGCGTCCGTCGCCGAGCAGCAGGCGAAGACCAGTGAGCAACTCGTCGTACGGCGCAAGCGGCTGGAAGACCTGCAGATCGAGCTGGTCCGCCCCTTCGAGCACGAGGGCCGGCTGACCGGGCTGTTGGTTCGCCAGCGCGAACTCGTCAAGGCGCTGGACCTCGACAAGGACGTGGCTGGCAGCGCCAGTCTGGATGGAGAGGCGGCGGCACGCCAGGCCGCATGAGTTCGCGCCCCACTACCGCAAGGTGGTGGGGCGCTTTTTCTTGCCCTGATGCACATCACCGCGAACAGTGGCGGAAAAACCTGCGCGATCCGACAAGGTGCCGCCGTTGAAAACGGCCCTGCCCAGCTGGGGGTTTTGGGTGGCGAACCGCGCCAGTCATCCCGACGCGAATCGGATTTCGCCATACTGGAACGGCTTCCCGTGGGCATCGCGTCCACAAAGCCTTCATCGACCGCCTTGGCTGTCCTGAAGTCCAGCCTCGCTGGCGTCGCAGTCGATACCTGCCCTCGAGTTCCCCGGCATCGTCCGGGATGGCTGCCTTGGCAGCCATGAGTTCCGGTCGGCCTTCGGGCTGACGCATGCACATGGTCGACGGCCCCTGAGTCGCCGGCCACCGAGCGAAGGTCCTTGCCGCAAGGCACCGGGCCTTCACATCCCACGTCAGCCCCAAGGCTGGCGCCAAGCCGCTTCGCGTCCGCGAGGCATACCCGAACGGGGACCCCAGTCCCCGCCAGGGTTGGGCGTTCCCCTTTTTCATCGAAGGAGAACGCCATGTTCGCTGCCCTTGCAGCCAGAGAGTCGCACCGCGTTCCGGTGCTGTTGGGTGGATCGGGCCTCACCCGCCCGGCCCCCTTGCCGCAGCCCAAGCTTGCGGTACTGCTGCGTCCCCTGCCCTGCCTCGGCAAGTGCGGGGGCCGCCCGTGTGCGGACTGCCGCGAGGCAGCTTGACCATGCCGGTCGATCTGTACCGCCGGCGCATCGCCGCCACCGTGGTCGAACTGGCCCGGGAGGATCCCTTCCTGGTCAAGGAGGTCATCGCCCGTCTGCGCGCAGCGGGCGAAATCGAAGCCGACGATCTGGTCTACCTGGACCGGATCGCCGACCGCTGGATCGGCATCGCCGAAGCCAACGCCCGGCAGGAAGCCTCAACGCACGCGCGTCAAGCGCGCGGGTAGCGAGGCACCCTTCGCCTGGGCCATGGCCGAGGCGATCTTGTCCAGCAGTTCCGGACGGTCCTCGGCCAGCGTGCCGGCCCATCGGGCCAGCGCCTGGTCGAGATCGTCCTGCGTTCGCGCCCCATCGACGTCGATACCGACTCTTCGGAGTTCCTCGATTTCGGTGGGCGTGAACCGGAGTGAATGGCCTGCACGAAGCATGTGTGGGCTTTCGAAAGCGGTGGAATGCCAGCTTAGCAGGCCAACACATCGCCACAACCCTGGGAGACTGACGCCTCCCACTGGGGCATGGCGCGTGCATCCCGCAAGCAAGGAGAAAAACCATGACCGTGAACACATCCCGCGCCAAGCCAAGGCGTAGTGCCATCGGCATCGAGGAAGAGCGCGCCTGGGTATCCTTCTACCGGCGTGCCGGCAAGGATCCCGCGATCGCGGCGGAAGTGCTGGCCCAGTTGGACAGCGATCCCGAGATGAAGCGCGAGCATCTGGCACTGTACCTGTGCTGCCGCGAGTCGCTGCGCCTGCGCCAGGCGCGCGAGGCGCGCAATCAGCGGTTCGGCCGGTTCGTGCGCTGGCTGCTCGGCGGCCTGTTCATCCGGTTTCCGGTAAATGTGCGGCGCGCATTGGGACGTGGAAGCGACCTCGCCGCAGCCTGCCTGCCCGAGGAGCATTCCGAGCCTGCCACGGCCCAGATCCAGCGTCTGGGGAAAAGCCCGAAGGTACGTGCCGCCCGCGCGGCATTCAAGGCACCCTCCATCAGCGAGATACCTGCCTCCCCATCGGCGGATTCGGCAATGGTGGATTCGGCGCCCCGAGCAGCTCAAGCCACTGGCTGAGCCATGCATCCCATTCCCCTGGCCGCGTGGCTGGGGGAATGCGGTGCTTCGCCCCATGGGCAGGCTAACGGCCCTACTTCTTGGGGCAGGCTCACGCCGCCAGGCAACGCGCAACCTCCCGGTCGATCATCCAATGAAGGAACTGCGTATCCTGCGAAACGCCCCAATAGTGCGCCTTGCACTTCGCCACATACGCATCCAGATCCGCACGCGTGCGGAT
>NZ_QAIM01000029.1:0-1166 GCF_003061035.1 Acidovorax sp. HMWF018 | reverse complement strand
CCTGATCCTGTTCGAAGAAGGCTCCATCGCCAACATGACGGCGAGCCTGATTGGCAACGTGTTCAGCTTCAAGCCGCTGAAGGCCGCCCGCCTGGAAGACATCCGCATCCCGGTGGCTTACGTGAAAACCTTCAAAGGCCCGCCGACCGGCCTGGTGGTCGAGCGCGAACGGCTGGACAAGTTCGGCCGCCCGCTGCTGGGCGCCACCACCAAGCCCAAGCTGGGCCTCTCGGGCCGCAACTACGGCCGCGTGGTGTACGAAGGCCTCAAGGGCGGGCTCGATTTCATGAAGGACGACGAGAACATCAACTCGCAGCCTTTCATGCATTGGCGCGACCGCTTCCTCTTCGTGATGGACGCGGTGAACAAGGCCAGCGCCGAGACCGGTGAAGTGAAAGGCAGCTACCTGAACGTAACCGCCGCCACGATGGAAGACATGTACGAGCGCGCCGAGTTCGCGAAAGAACTGGGCTCGGTCATCGTGATGGTGGATCTGGTCATTGGCTACACCGCCATCCAGAGCATGGCGAACTGGTGCCGCAAGCACGACATGATTATGCACATGCACCGTGCGGGCCATGGCACCTACACGCGGCAGAAGAACCACGGCGTGAGTTTCCGCGTGATCGCCAAGTGGCTGCGCCTGGCGGGCTGCGACCACCTGCACACCGGCACCGCGGTCGGCAAGCTCGAAGGCGACCCGCTCACGGTGCAGGGCTACTACAACGTCTGTCGCGACAGCTACACCAAGACCGATCTGCCACGTGGCCTCTATTTCGACCAGGACTGGGCCGACCTGAAGAAGGTCATGCCCGTGGCTTCGGGCGGCATCCACGCCGGCCAGATGCACCAGCTGATCGACCTCTTCGGCGACGACGTGGTGCTGCAGTTTGGCGGCGGCACCATCGGCCACCCCATGGGCATCCAGGCCGGCGCGGTGGCCAACCGCGTCGCGCTGGAATGCATGGTGAAAGCGCGCAACGAGGGCCGCAACCTGCTGGAGGAAGGCCCGACCATCCTGAAGCAGGCCGCGCAGCACTGCAGCCCGCTCAAGGCCGCGCTCGATACCTGGGGCGAGATCAGCTTCAACTACCAGAGCACCGATTCCAGTGACTACGTGGCTACGCCCGCGATGGCCTGACCCGCTCCAACACAGAGGACCGCAC
>NZ_QAIM01000297.1:0-1247 GCF_003061035.1 Acidovorax sp. HMWF018 | reverse complement strand
GGGTTGGTGGTCGGGGCTTCGTTCACTACGGTGCTCATGGGGTCACCACTGTCCTGTCTCGACGCGAATGGCCACTTCGCAGTCGTCAAAAATTTCGAGTTTGGCAATCTTCACGCGCACGCCCAGCACGCCGGGCAGTTGCATCAGGCGGTTGGCCAGCTTGCCGATCAAGCTCTCCAGCAGGTTCACATGCTCTGCGGTGCACTCGTCGATGATGATCTGGCGCACACGGCGGTAGTCCAGCACATGGCCGATGTCGTCGTCGCGCGGTGCCAGCGGCTGCACGCCCAGGCTCAGTTCGGCATCGACCTGGATGGGTTGCGGGTCGGTCTTTTCGTGGTCGAGGATGCCCAGGTTGGCATCGAAGCGCAAACCGGTGAGCGTCAGGATCTGCGTGCCAGTCATCTGGGAAGGGGTCTGTGTCATGGTGGGGGCTCGTTGTGTGCGCAAGCGCTGAGCTCACATCAACGAGAAATCGCGGTCAAACTTCATCAGGTGCTGGCCGCCATCGACCAGCAGCGTGGTGCCGGTGATGGAACGGTTCTCCAGCGCAAACTTCACCGTGGCGGCCACGTCCTCGGCGGTGGAAGAGCGGCCCAGGGGGCTGAGGGAATGCAGCTGCGCGAACTTTTCGTCGCTCAGCATATGGCTGGTCAGTGTGAGGCCGGGCGCCACGCCCACCACACGCACGCGCGGCGCCAGGGCCAGCGCCAGCATGGTGCCGGCGGCTTCCAGCGCGGCCTTGGAGAGCGTGTAGCTCATGAAGTCGGGGTTCTGGTTCCAGAGCTTCTGGTCCAGCAGGTTGACCACGGCGCCCTGCGCGTCGGCCTCACCCGCCGCCACCCGGTCGGCCACATGCTGGTGCAGGGCCTGGGCCAGCAGCACGGGGGCCGCGGTGTTGCTGCGCAGATGCTTTTCGAGCGCGGCAAAGCCAAAGGTCTCTACGTTGTCGTGCTCGAACAGGGAGGCGCTGTTGACCACAGCATCCACATGGCCAAAGTGCGCCACCACGCGGGGCAGCAGGCCGCGCACGGCGGCTTCGTCATCAAAATCGGCCTCAAAATGGGCGCTTGCGCTAGTCAATCTTGCACATTCAGCTACTGTATTGATAGCATCTTGCGCTGACGAGCGGTAGTGCACCGCCACCTGCCAGCCGCCGGCAGCCAGGGCCAGCGCAATGCTGCGACCCAGGCGCTTGGCGGCACCGGTCACCAGCACGGTGCGGGGGCGGTGGGGAAGGGAAGGGG
>NZ_QAIM01000296.1:0-7297 GCF_003061035.1 Acidovorax sp. HMWF018 | reverse complement strand
CGACAAGGACGCTCCCTGGCCGCCCCAGCCCCGTTTGCCCCGCACGCCGGCCATGGGCCGGGCGGACCACGCGGCGCGGCTGCTGCTGTCGCACATGGCGTTTCTGGAAGAGCTGACGCACGACGACCACACCACCCTGGCGGCCCAGCCTGCGCCCCATGGGCCACTGTTTGCGTGGCTGGAGGCGCAGTTCCACGAACATGGCCCCCTGGCCTGGGCCGTGCTGCGCGAAAGCCTGCGCGATCACGAGTGCGAAGAGCTGGCCGTCAAGGTGATGACCGGCTCGCATGCGCAGACCGAGGGCGAACTGCACGAATTGCGACTGGAGCTGCGCGACCTGCTCACCCGCATGCAGATCGAAGACATCAAGGAGCAGCAAAAAGTGCTGGTGCTGCAGGTGGCACAAGACCCCTCGGCCCTGGAGCGCTACCGGGCGCTGGCCGAAAAGCGCAAGGAACTGGAGCAAATAGCGCCAAAAACCACTTGAATAGGGTCTGGGCGGTATAATATAAGGTTAGTTATTGGCAAGAGCGACAGCAGCACCTCCGAGCCGGGCCACCGTGACAAACGCGCACCTATGCGCTGATGGGCCCACTTATCGCAAGGACTGCACACCAAATGATCGCCCAGACATCTTGCCGCTGAGGGTGTCCCCTCCAGGCGCAAAGCCCCTGTTGCTTTGCGTCGCCACCCGCGCCGGGATCTGAGGCGCTTGCGTTTTCTTTGTGTCCGTTTTTGATTCTGAGGTTGCTCCATGCCCGCTCAAAAGTCCGCGAAGTCGCCCAAGTCTGCCTCAGGCACCGCCGCAAAGGCTGTCTCCAAAACCGCGGCCAAAGCGCCGGCCAAGGCGGCCCCCAAAAAGGCCGCTGCCGCCGCGCCCGCCCCGGTCGCCAAGAAAGTGAAAACTGTGCCCGTGAAAAGTACCGCCGAGCTGATCAAAGCTGCCGATGAGTTGCTGAAGAAGAAACCTGCCCGCGCCAAGGCCGTCGCCGCAGCCGCCGACGACGAAGAAGCGCCCAAGAAAAAGCCTGGCCGCCCCGCCAAGGCTGCTGGTGCCGCCGAAGCCAAAGCCCCCGCCAAGCGCGGCCGCAAGCCCAAGGCAGCCGCCGGTGGCGATGAGAGCGTGGACGATACCGACCTGTCGGACATCGAAGCCGACCTCGAAGGCGAGATCGAAGAGACCCCCGAGGCAGCCGCCACGGTCGAGAAGGTCAAGCCCCTGCGCATGAAGATCAGCAAGGCCAAGGAACGCGCCTTGATGAAGGAATTCGGCCTGGACGAAACCGTCCTGTCCGAAGAGGACATGCAAAAGCGCCGCCAGCGCCTGAAGGCCCTGATCAAGCTGGGCAAGACCCGCGGCTACCTCACGCACGTTGAAATCAACGACCACTTGCCCGACAAGCTGGTCGATGCCGAAACCCTCGAAGCCGTCATCACCACCCTGAACGACCTGGGCGTGGCGGTGTACGAGCAGACGCCCGATGCCGAAGCGCTGATCATCACGGACAACGCTCCCGCTGGCGCCACCGAGGAAGAAGCCGAAGAAGCCGCCGAAGCCGCGCTGTCCACCGTGGACTCGGAATTCGGCCGTACCACCGACCCCGTGCGCATGTACATGCGCGAAATGGGCACCGTGGAGCTGCTGACCCGCGAAGGCGAAATCGAAATCGCTAAGCGCATCGAAGGCGGCCTGATGGCCATGATGGAGGCGATCAGCGCATCGCCCGCCACCATCGCCGAGATCCTCAACATGGGCGAGGAGATCCGCGAAGGCAAGGTCGTCATCTCGACCATCGTGGACGGCTTCTCCAACCCCAACGAGGCCGACGACTATGTGGCCGAAGAAGACTTCGACGAATTCGACGAGGCCGATGACGATGACGGCAAGGGCGGCTCCAAGGCGCTGACCAAGAAACTCGAAGAACTCAAGAAGCAGGCGCTGGAGCGCTTCGACAAGCTGCGCGAGCTGTTCGAAAAAGTGCACAAGGTCTACGACAAGGAAGGCTACGGCACGCCCGCCTATGTCAAAGCGCAAGCTGCTTTGTCGGCCGAGCTGATGACCATCCGCTTCACCGCCAAGACCATCGAGAAGCTGTGCGACATGGTGCGCGGCCAGGTGGACGACGTGCGCAAGAAGGAACGCGAGCTGCGCCGCATCATCGTGGACAAGTGCGGTATGCCCCAGGAGACCTTCATCAAGGACTTCCCGCCCAATCTGCTGAACCTGCAGTGGGTCGAGAAGCAGGCCACCGCCGGCAAGCCCTGGTCGGCAGTAATTGCGCGCAACATCCCGCCCATCCAGGACCTGCAGCAAAAGCTGATCGACCTGCAGTCGCGCGTGGTCGTGCCGTTGGCCGAGCTCAAAGGCATCAACAAGCGCATGAACGAAGGTGAAGCCACCTCGCGCGATGCCAAGAAGGAAATGATCGAGGCCAACCTGCGCCTTGTGATCTCTATCGCCAAGAAGTACACCAACCGTGGCCTGCAATTCCTCGACTTGATCCAGGAAGGCAACATCGGCCTGATGAAGGCGGTGGACAAGTTCGAATACCGCCGGGGCTACAAGTTCTCGACGTACGCCACCTGGTGGATTCGCCAGGCCATCACCCGCTCGATCGCCGACCAGGCGCGCACCATCCGTATCCCGGTGCACATGATCGAGACGATCAACAAGATGAACCGCATCAGCCGCCAGCACTTGCAAGAGTTTGGTTTCGAGCCCGATGCGTCCATCCTGGCGGCCAAGATGGAGATCCCCGAGGACAAGATCCGCAAGATCATGAAGATCGCCAAAGAGCCGATCTCCATGGAAACGCCGATCGGCGACGACGACGACAGCCACCTGGGCGACTTCATCGAGGACGGTGCCAACACCGCGCCTATCGAAGCCGCCATGCAGGCCGGCCTGCGCGACGTGGTCAAGGACATCCTGGACGGCCTCACGCCGCGCGAAGCCAAGGTGCTGCGCATGCGCTTCGGTATCGAGATGACCAGCGACCACACGCTGGAAGAAGTGGGCAAGCAGTTTGACGTGACCCGCGAGCGCATTCGCCAAATAGAAGCCAAGGCGCTGCGCAAGCTCAAGCACCCCAGCCGCTCTGACAAGCTGCGCAGCTTCATCGACTCGCTGTAAGCCTCGCGACCCAGCCTTTACTGGCTCCAACGCCCTGCCCCGCACCTGCGGCGCAGGGCGTTTTTCATGGTGCGCTGATCGGCGCACCGCTCTGCACGGGGCCATAAACCCCGCGTTTACCCTGATGCCAGCGACAGCAGACTGACAGCTTGGCTGGCGACCATTGCGCGCAGCCTAGGTGGTGCGCAGGTCCCTTCCCTATGCATGCCGCCACAGGCTGACTGCGTTGCTTCGGCGTGGCAATGCGCAAGCAACCCAGCCAGGGCGCTCCCGCAGCGGCCTGAGATCTGGTTCCCGACGCCCTTCCTGCCTTCCCTCTTGTCAAAGGACTTTCCATGTCTGCAGCCATCGACCGCCGCCGTGCCCTTGCCCAATCCGTTGCGACCGCCCTGGCCTGGACTGCGCTCGGCCCCTCCGCCTGGGCGCAGAGCGCTGCGACAGCAGCCCGTCCTGCCCCTGCAGCCGCCAAGCCTGCCAAGCTGGCGGGCACCGTGCGCATCGTGATCCCTGCCAATGCCGGTGGCGGCTGGGACCAGACAGGCCGAGCCCTCGGAGCAGCCATGGTCGCAGCCGGCGCTGCGGACCAGGTGGAATACGAAAACATCGGTGGCAAGGGCGGCACCATCGGCCTGGCCAAATACGCCGAAAAGTACAGCAACGACCCCAACACGCTGCTGATGGGTGGCATGGTGATGGTGGGCGCCGTGGCACTGCAAAAGCCTGCAGTGGACATGACACAGATCCAGCCCCTGGCGCGGCTCACCAGCGACTACCTGGTGGCCGCAGTGGCCGCCAACTCGCCCATCAAGACCACCAAGGACCTCGCCGATGCGCTGCGTGCCGACCTCAAGGCCGTGCCGATTGCCGGCGGTTCGGCCGGTGGTGTGGACCACATCTACGCAGGCGTGCTGGCCCGCGCCGCCAAGGCCAACCCGGAGGGGCTGGTCTACAAACCCTTCCCTGGCGGTGCCGAGGTGGTCGAGGCCGTGCTGTCGGGCAACGCAGCCCTGGGTTTGTCGGGCTACAGCGAGTTCAACGATGCCATTGCCAGCGGCAAGCTGCGCGCCGTGGGCGTGTCGTCGCGCCGCAGCGTCTTTGGCCTGCCGTCGTTCCGCGAACAAGGGCTGGATGCCGTGATGGCGAACTGGCGCGGTGTGTTCACCGGCAAGGGCGTGTCCGCCGCACGCACGGCGGAGATGCTGGCCGCCGTTGAGGCCGCAACCCGCCACGAATCCTGGCTGCGCACGCTCAAACAGAACCGGTGGGAACCCTCTTGGCTCACCGGCAAGGATTTGGCAGAGTTCATGGAACTGGACCTCACAACCGCCCGCGTGATGGTGTACCTGCTCAAGCTGAAGGCCTGAGAAGGTCTGAACACCCCCGCCGCAAGCGCCTCTGAGCACCAGCCGACCGGCCTGCTGCAGAACCTTTGGAGCCTCTGATGAAAATGTCCAACTACTCCATCGGCGCACGCATGGCCACGGCCCTGGGCCTGGTGCTGGCCCTGTTGCTGGGGGCCGCGCTGTTCGGCATTGCCGCCCTGTACCGAACGCTGGGCACCTACGACACCACGGTGCAACAGCGCGTGGCGCAGGAGCGCGCCGTGAGCCGCATGGAAAGCGAGTTCAAGACCCAGGTGCTGGAGTGGAAGAACACCCTGCTGCGTGGCGAGGACTCGCGCAAGCGCGAGTTGCACTGGAACGCTTTCCAGGCCAGTGAAAAACGGGTGGCCGATGCGGCCAAGGCGCTGGAGCCCCAGCTGACCGACGCGCAGGAAAAGGCGGCGCTGCAAAAGTTCACCCAGGCCCACGCCCAGATGGCGCAGGGCTACCGCAAGGGCTTTGAGGTGTTCCAGTCGCTGGGCTTTGTGCCCTCGGCGGGCGATGCGGACGTGGCCGACATCGACCAGGGCCCCGCCAAGCTGCTCACCGAGCTGAGCCAGCAGGTGGCCGCCAGCAGTGCGGCCATCGCCCAGGAGGCTGCGCAGGACGCCCGGCGCGCACTGTTCAGCAGCCTGGTGGCACTTGCACTGGTCACGGCGCTGGGCGCCTGCGCGGGCTGGCTGCTCACCCGCTCGGTGGTGCGCCCCCTGGGGGTGGCGGTGTCGGTGGCGCACAAAGTGGCGGCGGGCGACCTGACCACCCGCATCGAGGTCGAGGGCAAGGATGAGCCCGCGCGCCTGCTGGAGGCCCTGCGCGCCATGCAGGACAACCTCGAAAACGTGGTCTCCGGCGTGCGCAGCAACGCCGAGGGCGTGGCCAGCGCCAGCGCTGAAATTGCGCAGGGCAACGCCGACCTGAGCCATCGCACCGAAGAACAGGCCTCGTCGCTGGACGAGACCACCTCGTCCATGCAGCAGCTGCAGTCCACCGTGCAGCAGAACGCCTCCAACGCCCAGCGCGCGAACGAGCTGGCGCGCAACGGCGCTACCGTGGCGCAGCGGGGTGGCGATGTGGTCACGCAGATGGTGGAGGTAGTGCAGGGCATCCAGGACAGCTCGCGCCGCATTGCCGACATCATTGGCGTCATCGACGGCATCGCATTCCAGACCAACATCCTCGCGCTCAATGCCGCCGTCGAGGCCGCGCGCGCCGGTGAACAAGGCCGGGGCTTTGCTGTGGTGGCCAGCGAGGTGCGCAACCTCGCCACCCGCAGCGCCAGCGCCGCGCGCGAGATCAAGCAGCTCATCCAGACCAGCGTGGAGCGCGTGCAGGCCGGCTCGGACCTGGCGCGCAATGCAGGCACGACCATGGCCGAGGTGGTGTCGTCCATCCAGGGCGTGAGCGCGCTGATGGAAGAGATCAGCCAGGCCAGCGCCGCGCAGACCAGCGACATGCTGCGCGTGACGCAGGCCATCGTGCGCATGGACGAGGCGACACAGCAGAACGCCGCCCTGGTCGAAGAAAGCGCCGCTGCCGCAGGCAGCCTGAGCGGGCAAGCGCAGCAACTGGTGCAGGCCGTAGAGGTGTTCCGCCTGCGCCACGCCCACCCCGCGCTCCCCGCGCCGCGCGCCTGATATCGGGTGCCGCAAGGCAGTTGCACATCACACCGCACCCGCGGTGGCACTGCAGCCCTGCGGGCGCAGGGCCACGGCGGCCATGCAAATGCTATCAATACAATAGCTAATAAGGCATATTGCACTAGCGCAAGCGCCCGAAAACCCTCAAAACCTGCCTGATGCTGCGCGAAAACACGCTGCAGGCAGCCCCCTGCGCTGCGTCAGTCGATCTTCACGTTCGCGTTCTTCACCACCTGCGCCATGCGCGCTGCTTCGCTGCGGAAGAAGGCGGCGGCCGGCTCGGGCTGCGTGAGCTTGATCTCGTAGCCCTGCGCAATCAGCGCATCACGGGCCTCGGGCATCTCCATGGCGGCCTTGAAGCCGTTGTACAGCCGCGCCAGCTCGGCCTTGGGCAGGCCCGCAGGCGCCACGGGGGCGATCCACCCGTCCAGCTCATAGCCCGGCAGGCCTTGTTCGGCAATGGTGGGCACGCCCGGCAGTGCGGCCACGCGGGTGGCCGTGGTCACCCCCAGGGCCCGCAAGGCGCCTGCCTTGATGTGCGCAGCCGCGGGTGCCACTGCCACCACCCCCAGCTGCACCTGCCCGCCCAGGATGTCGTTCATCAGCGGGCCCATGCCCCGGTAGGGAATGTGCTTGATGTCGAGCTTGGCCTGGTCCACGAACATGGCCGCACCCAGGTGCAGGATGGTGCCGTTGCCCGACGAGCCGTAGTTGAGCACGCCGGGTTTGGACTTGGCCAGCGCGATCAGCTCCTGCACCGTCTTGGCGGGCACCGCAGGGTGCGCGACCAGCACAAACGGCGTGGCGCCCAGGATGGTGATGGGGGTGATGTCGGCCAGCGAGTCGAACGGAATGTTCTTGTACACGCTGGGGTTGACCACGTGGTTGTTGGACACCACGCCGATCACCGAGCCGTCCTTGGGCGCACGCACGATCTGCGTGGTGCCGGTGATGCCGCCCGCGCCCGGCAGGTTCTCGATGACGATGGGCTGGCCCAGCGCCTTGGCCAGGCTGGTGCTGATGGCGCGGATGGCGCCGTCGGCCCCCGAGCCCGCCGACAGCGGCAGGATCACGCGCAGCGGCTTGCCGTCGCCCTGGGCACGCGCCATGCGGGGCAGGCCCCAGGCGGCGACGCCCAGTGCGGC
>NZ_QAIM01000295.1:0-1386 GCF_003061035.1 Acidovorax sp. HMWF018 | reverse complement strand
TTCAACGGGTCGGCAGGGGCTAGCTGATCGCTCCGTGATCGCCCGGGGTTAGAGTGGCGCAAGGGATGCCAACACGCATCCCGGATAAGCGCCTGTTGACGATCTCACAGGAGATCTCACACAGGCACCGAGCAACGCCTGCGGGGGCTCAGTCCAGCAATCGTTCCGGGTTGGCGTCCAGCTTGGCCAGGGCATCGCGCGTGGCGCGCAGCGTGAGCCCTTCCTCGTCCTGGGCCACCAGCAAGCCCGCCTGCAGGTACGCCGCCAGGCGGCGCAACTGGATCAAGTAACTGCTGCCATCCACCGCAGCAAACAGGTGCAACTGCTTGCGCTGGCTTTGCCAGGCGTACTGCACCTGGGCCGATGCGCCGTTGTGGTCCAGTGTGTACCAGGTGCCCGGCTGCAGATCCTGCGCCCAGGCCACCATGGCATCGTCCACCGGAGCACCGTTGTCAGCAATCACGTGAATGGACGAGGCGTCGATGCCCAGCATCATCTCGATGTTGTCCGCATTGAGCGGCATGTCACCCAGCGTGGCGTCACTGATGAAGTCTTCGAGGTTGGCCAGGCGTTTGGCCATGGCATCGATGTGCGCCTGGGGAATAGACGCCGTCTTGGACAAAAAGGCGTCGGCCAGGGTGTCTGTCAACACTTTGACCTGCGCATCCTGCGCCGCGCCGTTCACGCCCAGCAGGGTCAGCCCTTGGCGCAGGCGTTGCAGCAGCGCGGGCAGGTTCTGGATGACCTGGGCCCGGTCGCTGCGATTGGGTTTGGCGCTGGCGGCCCAGACGAGGTCTGCTGCCGTGCGCTTGAAGGCCACCGTGTCCGCATGTTGAGGGCCATCACGCACGGCCGACAGCGCCAGCACCTCGGCCCAGGTCTTGAACAGGAACTCGCGGATCTCGTCGCGCACCGGCATGTCGCGCAACATGGTGCGCAGCTCGATGGTGTACTGAATCGCCAGCGTTTCCCGTTGCTCGACCTGCTGGGCGACGCTCACCAGGCGCGAGGTGACCTGCTTTTCAGTGAGGAACTTGGCCAAGAATTTCTCGAACTCGTCATAGACGAGCTGGAAGACGCGGCGTCCGGTCTCGGGGTACTGCTCAATCACCTGCACCACACGGCGAATCTCGGCTTCCAACGCGCTGCCATTGATGCTGGTCGCGTCAAAACCGAGTACGCAGGCACCCATGCGGTCGATCAGCTTGCGGGCGGGATGGTCGAGATTGCTGAAAAATTCGGGCTCAGCCAAGGCCACACGCAGCACCGGCACCTGCAGCCGGGCAAACCACACCCGCACGGCGGGCGGTATCCGGTCCTCTGCGAGGATGCTCTGGAACATCAACGCCACCACCTCGATGATGGCCTTCTCGCCCGAGGTGGTCG
>NZ_QAIM01000294.1:0-1462 GCF_003061035.1 Acidovorax sp. HMWF018 | reverse complement strand
GGGTTTGCGCGAATGCTCGAATCCGTTGTCTTGATCTGCGGCCATTGCCAAGGTCTGCTGCTTCATCTGCGGATAACGTTTGACCCCTCTCAATGGCGGACCTTAATCAGCGTTGCCTTAACACGGTGGGAGTGTCAAGCAAGAACCTTTGCCACCTTTGACCTCAATCAAGGGCCTGGACTGCAACAGGCATCCGATCCCTTCCCAAACGGCACTGCCCTGGATTTCGACGATCCAAGAGCCAGGGCAGCGACATCGGACTCAGGACTATTTGGTAGGAGCGGCAGGTGTCTTGCCACTGCGGGCCAAAAATGCATCCAGTTCAGCGATTTCCTTTTTCTGAGCGGCAACGATGTCCTTGGCCATCTTGAGCATTTTCGGGTCCTTGCCATCCCGCAACTGGGCCTGGGCCATGTCAATCGCACCCTGGTGGTGGACCCGCATCATCTGGGCAAAATCCACATCTGGGTTGCCCGACATTGGCGCGGATGCCATCTTGTCGTTGTTCTCTTTCATCATTGCCTTCATGTCCATCTTGCCGTGAGGCATCGATTGATCCATACCGGCGCCCTTCATGCCCGAGTGGGGAGCGGTCTGGGCATGCAGTGCCAGAGGCGACAACAAGCCACAAGCTATGACAGCGGCGGCGGACAGCGAGTGAGAAGCTGGGAATGTTTTCATAGATGCTCTCCAGGAGTTAAGCAACGGGATTAAGCCGCACGCGCCATGGCGTCGCACTCTTGGGCGCACTTGAGACAAGCCTGCGCACAGGCCTTGCAGTGGTCTGCCTCATGCCTGGCGCATTCATCGGCGCAGGCCTTGCAGATCTGAGCGCACAGCGCGCAAATCGCAGCTGCATGCTCGCTATTGCGCGCCATGGCGTCGGCCGCAAAGCTACACGCTGCTGCGCAGTCGACGTCCAGGGCAATGCAGCGTGCCATCATCTTCACGTCGTCTTCTTTCAAACAAGCTGCGAAGCACTGATGGCAGGCCGTGGCGCACGACTGGCAAGCCTCGATGCAAGACACATATTGGTTCGGGGTGTGGTTCATCAAAATCTCCTGATAAGTAGCTCGAAAGATGAGCGAGAACCTGCGCAGTTGCCTGCGAGGAGCGTCCATCTTTTGCAGTCTGGGGTAATCGGCGCTGTAGGCTGGCACCGCCAATTGACGCGGCTTTCGAGCTATTTGCCGTCGTTATGCGCCCTAGATTACGAGGAGATTTCAGGGCTGTAATTTACGCATCACATTCGCGCGAGGGTCGCCGCAACGGCCAGTTGCTATTCATATCTGTATGCCGGTCGTTTGCTCGTACAGTTGAGTTGCTGAGGCAACGACCGCGCAGCGCACTACGTTCATCGATGAAGAGCGTGATCAATGCAACATAAGCGTACGGCAAAATCATCTTGATGAAGATGTAGGGACATCGACAATCGTGCCAACAGCCACCGATTGCAAGTACG
>NZ_QAIM01000293.1:0-6654 GCF_003061035.1 Acidovorax sp. HMWF018 | reverse complement strand
GGGCAGTAGCCAAACGCGCCGCTCAGAATGCTGCCAACGCCCGAGGCGGCCAATGCCAGGCCCAGGGGCGATGCGGACATCCACCACAGGCCTGCAGCGATGAGGGCGACGCCCCCTGCAACGCGCAGCAGGCTTTCGGGGCGGGTGATGTTCTTGCGGTACAGCATGGTGAAAAACTCCTTGGTGGGGAAATGAAGGCGCCGGCACAGGGCACCTTCCCTACCAAGAGCGGCTGGTTGCGCAAAAGGATTCATGGGTTGCAAAAAATTTTTGCCTGCCACCATCCGTCACCGGAAATGGTCGAACGAGGCGTAACGGTTCTCCACCGCCTGTCCCTGCGCGTCCACCAGCCTCAGGCCTGGCTCAGCCAGCACGGTGCCGATGCGGGTGACGGGTGTGCCGCTTGCCTGCGCCGAGGCGGCCACCGCGTCACGCCGCGCGCGCGGGGCGGTGAAGGCCAGCTCGTAGTCGTCACCGCCCGCCAAGGTGCATTGGTGGACCAGTTCGGGGTCCAATGGGCTGGTTGCGCTAGTCGAATATGCCTTTGCTGCTATCAAATTTATAGTTTTTGAGGTGTCGATACAGGCCCCTGCCCCCGAGGCTTGGAGGATGTGCGACAGGTCGCCCAGCAGCCCGTCGCTCACATCCATGGCGCTGGTCGCCACGCCGCGCAAGGCCAGGCCCAGGGCCACGCGCGGGGTGGGGCGCTCCAGCCGCTGGCGGGCGCGGGCCAGCACCTCGGCGGGCAGGGCGATGTGGCCGAGCAGCGCCTCCAGCGCCAGCCTGGCGTCGCCCAGCGTGCCACTCACATAGATGTCGTCGCCGGGCTGTGCGCGGCTGCGCAGCAGGGCCTGGCCGGTGGGTACCTCGCCAAACACGGTGATGCAGATGTTGAGCGGGCCCTGCGTGGTGTCGCCGCCCACCAGCTCGCAGCCGTGGGCATCGGCCAGCGCCAGCAGCCCGCGCGAGAAGCCTGCGAGCCAGGCCTCATCCACCCGGGGCAGTGACAGGGCCAGCGTGAACGCGAGCGGCTTGGCGCCGCACGCCGCCAGGTCGGACAGGTTCACGGCCAGCGCCTTGTGGCCCAGGGCTTCGGGGTCGACGTCGGCAAAGAAGTGGCGGCCCTCCACCAGCATGTCGCTGCTGATGGCCAGCTGCATGCCGGGGCGCGGTGCCAGCAAGGCACAGTCGTCGCCCACGCCCAGCACGGCGTGGCGAACGGGGCGCGTGAAGTAGCGCGCAATCAAGTCAAATTCACCCATGCCCCGATTGTGAGTGGGATAAGAGCGGGCAGCTGGTGGAGGGGCGTGCCAGATTCTCAGCCGGCTGCCGCGCCGCGAAAGCGCTGCGCTGCCTGGCGGCTTACCTCGGCCAGCAGCTGCTCTTCGCTCTGGCGCTGGCGCAGCCAGCGGGCATCGTTCTGCCCCGCCTCGACCTCGGTGCGCAGCATGTGCATGGCGCTTGACGCGCCCTGTACGGCCGCGTGGCCTGCGATCTTGTCCATGGTGCGCAGGATGTGCTCGCGCAGCGGCATGTGGTCGCCCGTGGCCGGGTCCACATACACCGCGTCCATGCCAAACCGGCAGGCCTGGAAGCGGTTGTAGGTGTACACGAGGTAGTCGTCCTCTTCGGGCATGAAGGGCTGGTCGGCCAGGAACCACGCGCCCAGCGACTGCACGTAGCCCGCGAGGGCCGCAGCGCGCTCGATGGTGAGCGGCGTGTCGAACACGCGGATCTCGATGGTGCCGAACTCGGGCTTGGGGCGGATGTCCCAATAGAAGTCCTTCATGCTCTTGACCACGCCCGTGCGGGTCATCTTGTTGAAGTAGGTCGTGAAGTCGTCCCAGGTCAGTGCCATCGGTGCGCGGCCCGACAAGGGGAACGCGAACACCGAGTTGAGCCGGGCCGAGTCAAATGCCGTGTCCTGCCCTTGCACGTAGGGGCTGGACGCCGACAGCGCAATGAAGTGCGGGATGTAGCGCGACATGCGGTGCAGCATTAGCAGCGCCGCATCGGCATCCGGGCAGCCAATGTGCACGTGCTGTCCGAAGATGGTGAACTGCTTGGACAGGTAGCCGTACAGCTCGGACAGCTCGCGAAAGCGCGGCTTGTCGTAGATGCGTCGCTCGTGCCACTGCTGGAACGGGTGCGTGCCGCCACCCACCACGGCAATGTTGAGCTTGTCGGCGCTTTTGACCAGCGCATCGCGGATGGGCGTGAGCTGGCCCAGCACCTCGCTGGCCGAGTGGCAGATGCCGGTGGAGATTTCGATCATGCTGTTCGTCATCTCGGGCACCACGCTACCGGGCAGCGGGGTTTTCTTCATGAGGCGCAGCATGTCCTCGGCGTAGGGCGCCAGGTCGTAGTCGTTGGTGTTGACCAGCTGCAGCTCCAGCTCGACGCCCAGCGTCAGCGGCTCGGAATGGGTGAAGGCTTCAAGACTCACGGGGGGACTCTCCGTTGTTGTTGCTGCGGGTCAGGGGTGCCCAGGGTTTGGAGCTTTCGCCCGCACGGTAAATGGCCACGGTGGCAATGACGGCACCAAATACCTCCATCAGCAAGATGGCGGGCAGCGCCACACCCGCGATCACATGGCCGGTGGAAGGCGACGCGAGCACAAACTGCGAGGCGATCAGCAGGGCGATGGAGGACATGGGGGTCATCGCGCAGCCCACCCACAGCGCCTGCTTCCAGCTGGCGCCGCTGCCCACATTGCCCAGCGCCACGCCGGTGGCCTTGGCCAGCAGGCGCACGGCAATCAGGGCCAGCACCACACCGGCCACGGGCGCGCTCCAGTCGGCCTGCGCTGCCACGGTGGAAACCAGCACGAACATCAGCATGGTGAGCAGGGACGATGCATTGCCCAGTTGCCGCGGCCAGGCCCAGGGGCGCGGGTTGAGCTGTTTGAGCAGCATGCCCCCAAGCAGCGCGGCCAGTGGTGCCGAGCCACCCATGTGAGCGGCCACTGCCGTGCCTGCAGCCACCAGGGCCAGGAACAGCATTGAGGTGTTTTCGCTGGTGGGGCTCATGAAGCGCAGCGCCATGCGCAGCACCAGGGCCAGCACGGCGGCCACCACGATCGATACGCCCAGCACCACCACCACGGGCGACACGGCCTCCAGCACGGTGAGACTCTGGCGGTTGATGAGTTCTGCCTTGGCGCTGCCCAGGGTCAGGGCATACAGCGTGGAGAGGGTGGTGAGCACAATGGCGCGTTCGGTCACCGGGCCGGCGGCACGGGTGTCGGCCACCACACGGGTCAGCACTGCAGGAGATGCCGCCAGCGCCACCAGGGCCAGCGGGCCAGCCGCCTGGGGCGGCAGCTGCAGCCACACCAGCACCCAGTACACCGCGAAATAGGTCAGCACCGATTCGGCAATGCTCTGCACCAGCACCATGGGGTTGTGGCGGAACCAGCGCAGCGGGATACGGCCGCCACATTCGAACAGCACAATGGCCACGCCCAGCTCCAGCAGGAACAGGCCAATGCCCTGCAGCGGCCAGACTGCACCGCTGAAGCCTGCCAGGCCGGCTGCCGTGCCCACCAGCGAATAGCCCACCACCTTGGGCAGGCCGGTGTGGCGTTGGGTGAGATAGCCTGCCATGGCGGCTACCGCCAGCAGCAGTGACCATTGCACCGTGGGCAGCCCGGCCGAGGGGCGCAGCCACTGCGCCCAAAAGCTCAGGATTTCATTCATGTCATCGGACCTCTGCGTCAGACGGGCGCTGCCCGTTGGAGTGGAGGCCCCGGCGCACAGGCCCTCCGCAGATGGGACGGGGTGCGCTGGGGCGTTGGGCCCTTGAATTTACAGGCGGAAACACTCCGCCCTTGTAGGACAGAGGCGGCGGTTTCGCCTCAGTCCTGTGCCGTTGTCGCCAGTGGCCCCCGCCGCTCGGGCACAAAAAAGCTCAGCGGCGCGGTGCGCAGGCGGGCGCGGATGGCGGCATAGATGCGCGAGCGGTCCACGCCGCTCACGTTCTGTGCACGCAGCGCCAGACTGAAGGCCAGATAAAAGCTCACCGACACATTCAGTGCGCCCAAGAACGGGAGTGAGGCTACCGCCCACCAGAACGCGGGCAACTGCAGCACCTGCAGACCCAGCGTGGCGCCGGCGGCCGCCACCTGCCCGGTGGAGAGGGTGACGTGCCGTACATCCAGCCCCAAGCCGAAAAACGCAGCGAAAGCAGGCACCAGGCCCAGCATGAAACCCAGCGAGATGTTGGCTGCAAAACCCGACAGGTTCTCGCGCAGGAAGCGCGCCCAGCGCGCGGCGCGCTCGGCACCCAATAGTCCGGTGATGCGCGGGTTGTAGTGCAGGGCCGAGTCCATGCGGTGCAGCACAAACCAGTTCTCTGTCCAGCCCGCGATGATGCTGGAGGCAAACAGCAGCACCCCGGTAAAGGCGGCAAAGAACAGCGACGGCCCCAGCAGGTGCAGGGACTCGAACACATGCTCGGCCTGCTTCTCGCTGATGGCCGGGTGGCCCGTGGCCAGTGCAATCAGTGCAGCCAGCGCCAGCACGGCCGGGAACACCACCAGCACATTGCCCAGCACAGCAGCCACCTGCGAGCGCACCAGGTGCGTGATCTCGTCCACGAACGACTCGATCGCATCGCCGGTGCCCAGCTCCTTGAGCTTGGCCGCCATGGCAGGCGCGGTCATGGCAGGTTGTTTGGTGGCCACCGTGAAGTGCAGCAACTGGATCAACACAAAGCTCACGGCATAGTTGATGCCCGCCATGAAGCCGCCCCAGAAGGCCGAGAGCGCGAGCGCATACAGGCCAAACTTGATCAGTGTGGTGAAGGCCATCAGCGCACCGCCGCCTGCCGCCTTGCGCAGCATGGAGCGGTATTCGGCACTGGTGCGGGTGATGTAGTGCTCGCCCGTTTCGGCGCTGCGCTCGGCCACCTTGGCTGCCAGCAGCGAGGAGTTGGAGGCCAGCAGCGCGCGCAGGCTGCGCCGCTCCTGTCCCACCATCACCAGCTGTGCCATGAGTTGCGCCGCAGTGACTGCGGGCTGCGCGGACAGCAGGCAGTCGAGCAACACGCGCACGCGCAAGATGCGCTCGCGCAGCTGCCGCAGCCGGAACACCAGCCCCACCGAAATGCCGTTGTCCTCGAAATGCGTATAGACGGTGGCAGCCGCCGCGCGGCAGGCCTCCAGGCGTTCGCGCAGGCGCTGGGCGGATGCGTCCAGCCGGTCGGGTGTGCGCAGCGCGTGCAGCACCTCGACCCGCAGGCTTTCCACGTCGCGGATGAGGGCGTGGAAGGGTTGTGCCTCCCGTGCAGATTCGCTCATGCGCAGTCGCAGTTCGGGTGCAAAGCCGGTCGAGAGGATTTGCCCTGCACAGTAGGTGATGGCATCCAACAAGGCGCGGTGCCAGCGTGTCGCGCCGCCTGGGCGCTCATCGGCGTTGTCCTGGGCCAGCAACATCACCAGGCGGTTCAGGGTGGCTTCATCCAGTGCGGCCAGCCATTGCGCGTCGAACGCACTGGGCAAGGCCAGCATGAACAGTTCGGACGCATCGATGGTCTCTGGGCTGCCCGGCAGCAGCTTGGTGCGCAAGCGTTCGGCCATCTCGCTGACCAGGGCGGTGCGGGGTGCAAAGCCAAAGTCAGCCAGCAAGGTGGTGATGTCTACCTGGTCCACCAGCGTCGCCCACCAGGCCTGCAGCCGCTGCTGAATATCGGGCCGTGCCGCGACCGCATCGATGAAAAGCTGCACCCGGCCCACCGCGGCAGGCACCGAATCACGCTTGCCGCGCACCCAGTCCAGCAGGTGGATGAGCCAGAGGTGGCGATGGGCCAGGTCGGCGGCAGGGTCCAGCGCCGCCAGCAGGTGGGCCAGGTCTTTGGGCTCGGCGGAATTTTTCATGGGTGGCCGGCCCCCATAGGAAAAGCCGCCCATCCGATGGATAGCGGTCCCATGGAAGGGTGGGCATGGGGGCTGTGGGAATGGTTCTTCAATGCAGCACCCGGCCGCTCAGGGGCTCACCCGACGGGCCGTGGCTGATCGCCTCCAGCACGAACAAGGGCACCGGGGTATTGAAAGGCTCGCCATCTTCGGCCACGCAATGGAAGGTGCCGTGCATGGTGCCACTGGAGGTGCGCAGGCGGCAGCCGCTGGTGTACTGGAACGACTCACCCGGCTTGAGCAGTGGCTGCTGTCCCACCACGCCCAGGCCCTTGACCTCTTCGGTGTGGCCGCGCGCGTCGCTGATGATCCAGTGTCGCGAGATCAGCTGGGCGGGCGCGTCCCCTGCGTTGGTGATGGTGATGGTGTAGGCGAAGCTGAACACCCCGGTGTCCGGCGCTGACTGCTCGGGCAGGTATTCGGGCAGCACTTCCACGTCAAACTGGTACTTTGGCATGGGCCGCATGGTAACCGTGCCGCCCCGTGTGTGGGCAACTCCCAAGTGCCAAAACCCCCAGTGGTTCTGCGCTTTGCGACAATCGGGGGATGAGCCGCACATTCCAAATCGCCCCCTCTATCCTTTCCGCCGACTTTGCCCGCCTGGGCGAGGAAGTGCGCAATGTCATTGCCGCTGGCGCCGACTGGATTCACTTTGACGTGATGGACAACCATTACGTGCCCAACCTGACGTTTGGCCCCATGGTCTGCCAGGCCTTGAAGCCCCACGCCAAAACGCCTGC
>NZ_QAIM01000292.1:0-1148 GCF_003061035.1 Acidovorax sp. HMWF018 | reverse complement strand
ACGTCGGAGCAATGGCTCTGATGTAGAAGTTTTTGTTGAAGGAACCCGCTGAGAATGGCGATCAAATCCACGATATTCAAAGCGAACCTTGCGATCGCCGACATCGACCACGGCTACTACGCCGACCATGCGCTCACCCTGGCACGCCACCCCAGCGAAACCGACGAGCGCATGATGGTGCGGCTGGCAGCCCTGGCCATTCAGGCGCACCAGCTCAATGACCTGTGCAATGGCGACGCCACACTCGCGTTCGGCGCAGGGCTGTCGGACCCGGATGACCCAGATGCATCGCTGACGGACTTTACCGGCCGCAAACGCGTGTGGATCGAAGTAGGGCAGCCGGAAGACAAGCCGCTGACGAAAGCCTGCAGCAAGGCTGACTCGGTAATCGTGTACTGCTTCAACCACGCGGCCGAGATCTGGTGGAAGGGCATTGAAACCAAGCTTTCGCGGCTGGACAAGCTGCAGGTCTGGCGCATTCCGACCGAGGCGTCGCAAGCGCTGGCACAGCTGGCCGAGCGCAGCATGCAGCTGCAGGCCACAGTGCAGGAAGGATCCATCACCCTCAGCAGCACACAAGGCAGCGTGCATGTGGAGCCTGTGCGCTGGAAGTGAGGCATTTTGGACCGAAATGCCTGATGGCGCCGGTTCTATTTGCCTAAGCAGCTATTAAATACATAGCAATTAGCCGCGCGAATCTCAATCGCGCGGCATGAGCGTTCCGCAATGCCAGCACTGCTCGAACCCGCCTTCCACGATCTCGCCGCAGCGGCAGGCCCAGTGGCGCTGCGGCAGGTCTTGTAGTTGTTGCAGCAAGGCCTGGGCACGCGTGGCGTGCTCGTCGTGGTCCAGCCAGATTTCGGGCAGGCACTGGTCGGGCGGCAAGTGCCCAGCGGCGGCGGCCAGGTACTGGCGCTGCACTGAGGCTGCCATGCCCGCCTCACACAGCAGGTCTGCCCACAGGGTGGCGATCGCAATGTTCGGGGCTTGGGTCAGGCGCAGCATGGCAACACCATAGCGGTTTGCCGGGCCTGCGTACAGCCCATGGCCCATCAACCCGCCCCGCCGTTGGCAGCCCCCGGCAAAGTCACGCCCTCTGCTGCACGCTCTGCGTACCGGTTGAAACGCCAGGCCGAGTGCTCCAGCGT
>NZ_QAIM01000291.1:0-2186 GCF_003061035.1 Acidovorax sp. HMWF018 | reverse complement strand
CCGGACTGTCTGCACGCCCGCCGTTGAGGTGCAGGGCGCTATGCATTTGGCATGCCAATCACAATCAGTGACATGTATGCATGGCTTTGGACGCGCTGTGCACAAACGCTCTGACTTTGCGCTGGCACACATGCAAGGCGCGTGGGCATTCTTCTTGCATCGCTATTGGCAAGAGTAGAAGCGTTCACTGCGTTGCCCCTGTGCCATCCTGCACGAGGCGATGCCAGTCGGAAATTGCTCTTGAAGCCCGCTGTGCGCACAGCGGTGTGCGTTGGCACACCGTGGCTTCAAGGGTTGAAAGGACGGCCGCCGCAGGCGGTGCCACCCACTCTTGAAGCACCCAGCGGGAGGGCCTTTCTTCCTTCCACTTGTCTTCAGGAGAGCTGCATGACCACCACTGCCACCTACGACCTCGCCGAGCTGCAAAAAGAAACACGCATGGGCGCGATGGGCTCGGAAACCGCGAGCCGCGAGATCCGCCGCATCGACCTCAGCCACTTTGCGCAGCGCAAGACCGAGATTGCCGATCAGCTGTGGGACGCCGCCGTTGATGTCGGCTTTTTCCAGATCGTGAACCACGGCATTGACCTGGCCGAGGTGCACAACGCCTTTGCGATGACCGAGCGCTTCTTTGCGCTGCCCGATGCCGTGAAGGCGCAGTACCCGCTCAAGAAGGCGCTCAACGTGGGCTGGGAGAGCCGCGCGCAGGTGCGCCCCTCCACCGGCACACCGGACCAGAAGGAGTCGTACCAGATCACCCGCCCGCACATGGCAGGCCTGTGGCCCACCGACGAGGAGCTGGCGGGCTTTCAGGCCACCATGCTCGCGTTTGAGGGCCAGTGCTGGCAGGTGGCCATGCAGGTGCTGTCATGCTTTGCGTGGAAGCTGGGGTTTGACGAGGCCTTCTTTGCCCGCGCGCACGACCCTGCGCAGGCCAGCTACCAAAGCACCTTGCGCCTGCTGCACTACTTTGCGACCCCGCCCGAGCAACAAGCCAGCCTGGGCCTGTGGCGCGCCGGGGCGCATACCGACTTTGATTGCCTGACCCTGCTCTTTCAGCGCCAGGGCCAGGGTGGCCTGCAGGTGTGCCCGGGCAAGGAGATGGACACCCAGGCCTGGACCTCGGTGGAGCCCGACGAGCAGGCCATCACCTGCAACATCGGGGACATGCTGATGCGCTGGAGCGACGACCAGCTGCCCAGCAACTTCCACCGTGTGAAGAACCCTCTGCCCGGCGAGTACATGGGGCCGCGCTACAGCATCGCCTTCTTTGCCCAGGCCAACCGCGACGCCATCATCGAAGGGCCCGGCAAGAAGTACCCGGTGATTGCCGCGGGCGACTACCTGAACCAGCGGGTGGCGGCCAACTTCAAGGCCTATTGAGGCGCGATGGATGACCCAGGGGTGGGCGTTGGTTCACCCCGCGGATGCTTTGGCGTTCACTGCCGTTGTTGGCCTGACCGGGTAGGGGCGGCTTAAGCAACGTTGAGGGGCACGCCCACAGCGCTTACCCGGAACACGTTGTCTTCCGGGTCCGCCAGCACCGCCTGCCATTGGCCGTAGTACGTGGCGTAAGGTGGCTTGATGACCTGTCCGCCCAGAGCTTTGGCCTTTTCGCTGGCAGCCTCCACGGCGTCCGGTGTGTCCAGCATGAAGGTGGCATAGCCTGTCACGCCGCGTGGTGACGGCAAGGCTGCGCCAGGTTGCCGGTCGGCCAGGCCCAGCAGGGCATAGGCCTCGGGGGCATTGAAGCCGAGCTGGAAGTGCTCGGTCTCCACCGCCCGGTAGATGGCCGAGCGCGTCCCCGGCGCCTCGGGCAACTGCAGCAGGGCTTGATAGAACTGCAGCTGTGCCTCGATGTCCTGGCACAGCAGGTTGAACCAGAGCCTCATGCCATCACCGCCGCGCTGGCTGGGGTGGTGGTCTGACCCAGGCCGTACGTCTTGCGGTACATGGCCTGCAGGTGCTCGCCCACGGTGCAGGGTGCAAAGCGCGGCGACTCACCCGCAGGCACACAGGTGGGGACGGGGACCACCTGGGCCTCGTAGTCGGGCGTGTAGAAGAACGGAATGGAGTGGCGCGGTGTGCCCCCGCTGTGCACGTTGCGCACGCGGTGGGGGTTGGATCGGTACAGCCCATTGGTCCAGCGCGGAATCATGTCGCCCAGGTTCACCACCAGCGCTCCC
>NZ_QAIM01000290.1:0-5549 GCF_003061035.1 Acidovorax sp. HMWF018 | reverse complement strand
GGCCTTGGGCATGGAGGGGGCGGCAGTGCGCGGGTGAAAAACCGGTGATTTTAGGCGCAGCGCTGTGGCGCCCGTGTCAGACAGTGGCCGATCCGTGGGAGGTCTCTATTTTTCCGGAACCGGTGTTTTCTATTCACGTAGCGGGGGTGCGGGAATAACCCCACCGCCTATAATCCCATTCCCGTCGAGCCGGCTACCCACCCTAGCCGGTTTTCTTTTTCCAGATGCGCCTTCACGGGCGCACCTCCCGCACTCTCTCTGTGGGGAGTCTTTAGGTCAGGTCACCCATGTCTGATTTAAGTCTTCAACTGCAGCAGGCCGCAAGCCAACTACCAGTTTCGAGCTACTTTGATGATGCGCTGTTCCAGCGCGAGCTGGAGACCATCTTCCAGCGCGGGCCCCGCTATGTGGGGCATCAATTGGCTGTGCCCAACGCGGGCGACTACTACGCACTGCCCCAGGAGGGCGAGGGCCGCGCGCTGGTGCGCAACGCCCAGGGCGGTATCGAGCTGGTCTCCAACGTCTGCCGCCACCGGCAGGCGGTCATGCTCAAGGGCAAAGGCTCGCTGAACACCCAGCAAAAGGGCAGCGCGGGCGGCAACATCGTGTGCCCACTGCACCGCTGGACGTACAACGCCAAGGGCGAGCTGCTGGGCGCACCGCATTTCGCGCACGACCCGTGCCTGAACCTGAACAACTACAAGCTGCGCGAGTGGAACGGCCTGCTGTTTGAAGACAACGGCTACGACGTGGCTGCCGACCTCGCCCAGATGGGACCACGCGCCGACCTGGACTTTGACGGCTACGTGCTCGACCACGTAGAGCTGCACGAGTGCAACTACAACTGGAAGACCTTCATCGAGGTCTATCTGGAGGACTACCACGTGGGCCCCTTCCACCCGGGCCTGGGCAGTTTTGTCACCTGCGACGATCTGCGCTGGGAGTTCGGCAAGAACTATTCGGTGCAGACCGTGGGTGTAGCCAACCGCCTGGGCAAGGCCGGCAGCCCCGTGTACGAACGCTGGCACGAAGCCTTGCTCGCCTACCGCGAGGGCAAGCCGCCCAAGCATGGCGCCATCTGGCTCACGCTGTACCCGCACATCATGGTGGAGTGGTATCCGCATGTGCTCACCGTGTCCACGCTGCACCCCATCAGCCCGACCAAGACGCTGAACATGGTGGAGTTCTACTACCCCGAAGAAATCGCTGCGTTCGAGCGCGAGTTCGTCGAGGCGCAGAAGGCCGCCTACATGGAGACCTGCATCGAGGACGACGAAATCGGCGAGCGCATGGACGCGGGCCGCAAGGCCCTGATGGCACGCGGCGACAACGAGGTGGGCCCCTACCAAAGCCCCATGGAAGATGGCATGCAGCACTTCCACGAGTGGTACCGTGAGGCGATGGGCTCGGACACCATCGACCCGACCACGCCAAACCGCTGAATACGGCGGCAAAACCCTGCCAATCTGCAGGCCCGCCGTGGTCTGCTCTCATTACAATAGCTGCCAGTGCTTAAAAATAAGCGCTGGCAGCTATTTTCATTTTTGCGCCCCACGGCGCGCTTCAAGAGATCACAACCCGATGCAAGCCCTCTGGATGGTGTTGGCCGCGTTCCTGTTTGCCAGCATGGGCGTGTGCGTCAAGATCGCCTCGGACTTCTTCAATTCCGCTGAGTTGGTGTGTTACCGGGGCCTCATCGGCATGTTGATTCTCTGGCTGCTGTCACGCTCGCAAAAAGTGACGCTGTCCACGCGGTACCCCGGCATGCACGCCTGGCGCAGCCTCGTGGGGGTGGCGTCGCTGGGCGCCTGGTTCTACGCCATTGCGCACCTGCCGCTGGCCACCGCCATGACACTCAACTACATGAGCAGCGTGTGGATCGCGGCCTTCCTGGTCGGCGGCACGCTGCTGGCCTGGCGGCCCTCCGCCGCCACGCCCCGGCCTGCACTGCAAGGTCCGCTGGTGCTGACGGTGCTCACCGGGTTCGTGGGCGTGGTGCTGATGCTGCGCCCCAGCCTGGACCAGAACCAGGCGTTCGCCGGGATGATTGGCCTCATGTCCGGCTTGTCAGCCGCATTTGCCTACATGCAGGTGGTGGCGCTGTCGCGCCTGGGCGAGCCTGAGTCGCGCACCGTCTTCTACTTTGCGGTGGGCTCCGCGGTGGCGGGCGGCTTTGCCATGCTGTTCACCGGCATGTCGGACTGGCCGGGCTGGCAAGCGCTGTGGCTGCTGCCCATCGGCGTGCTGGCGGCGGGCGGCCAGCTGTGCATGACGCGCGCCTACGCCAGCGCCAAGACCCAGCGCGGCACGCTGGTGGTTGCCAACCTGCAATATTCAGGCATCGTGTTTGCTGGCATTTACAGCGTGGCCCTGTTTGGCGACAAGATTCCGCCCATCGGCTGGATCGGCATGGTCCTCATCGTGGGCAGCGGCATTGTGGCCACCATCTTGCGGGCCCGGGCCGCACCCGGCGCACCGGCCGAAGAACACTGACCGATACAACAACCCATGCGCGCTGGCGAGGACACAGCCCATCGGGATGGCCACAATGGAGGCCTCCCCGTCCTACCGGTTGCTTTGCACCTGATCTGCCGATGACCACTTACACCACGCTCATCTCCGCCCCCGATCTGCAAGCCCTCATCGCCAGCGGTGCGCCGCTGATGGTGTTTGACTGCAGCTTCGAACTCATGCAACCGACCGCCGGCGCGCAGCAATATGCGCAAGCCCATATCCCCGGCGCCGTGTATGCCAACCTGGACAACGACCTGAGCGCCAAGCACGGCGCGCCCGGCGCCACCGGCACTGTGACGGCGCAGGAGGCCGACCAGCCCGCATCGGGCGGCCGCCACCCGCTGCCCAGCCGCGAACGTTTTGCCATGTGGCTGTCCAGCGTGGGTTTTGCCAACAACATGCAGGCCGTGGTCTATGACCGCCAGGGCGCCAACTACTGCGGTCGCCTGTGGTGGATGCTCAAGTGGGCGGGCCATGACGCAGTGGCCGTGCTCGACGGCGGGCTGCAGGCCTGGCAGGCCGCAGGGGGCGCAGTAAACAGCGGCGAAGAGCCCTCGCACTTCCAGTCCCACTTTGCACTGAACGAGCCCTTGCGCCAGCTGGCCACGGCCAGCGATGTCCTGGCCCGCCTGCAGCGCCCCGCAGACCAGACCGTGATCGACGCCCGCGCCGGCGCCCGCTACCGGGGCGAGGTGGAGCCGCTGGACCCGGTGGCCGGCCACATTCCGGGCGCGCTCAACCGACCCTTTGCCGAAAACATCGGAGCCGATGGCCGCTTCAAACCCGCAGCCACATTGCGCGCAGAGTTCGACGCCCTGCTGGCAGGCCGTGACCCTGCAACCGTGGTGCACCAGTGCGGCAGCGGCGTGAGCGCCGTGCCCAATCTGCTGGCCATGGAGATTGCCGGCCTGGGGCACACCGCCCTGTTCGCTGGCAGCTGGAGCGAATGGTGCTCAGACCCCACGCGCCCGGTCGAAAAGGGTTGAACCACCCCACTTGCGGCGTCTAACGAACGCCGCCAGTTGCAAAAGCGCAAAAAAGATGGTTTTGCAGGCGCTATCAAAACCATGAGCAGAATTCCGGGGTGGGTGTCTGTCAATGCAGCAGACATGGCCCCCTGAAAAGCCAGCCGGCGCCTGATCTGCTTGTAGGGCAAATTCCTACACAACCCACCGCGAAACCAGACACGCGGCACAGCCAAACCCCGACTTAATTTCTGATTGGGGCGGTTTCACAATCCATTTCAACGGATCACGCAAAACCTGCAGTCAGCAGGCAACGCAAGACCCGGTACTGGAAAAAAGGAAGCCGCCATGACCAACGAACAAATCCTCGCTGAAATCCGCGAAGCCAACCTCACCTACCTGATGCTGGCCCAAACCCTGATCCGTCAGGACAAGGCCGAAGCGGTTTTCCGTCTGGGCATGAACGAAGAGTCTGCCGATATTCTCGCTTCGCTGTCGGCTGCGCAAGTGATGAAACTGGCCTCCCGCAACACGCTACTTTGCAGCTTCCGCGTGGACGACAACCTGGTGTGGAGCTTGCTGACCAACCACTCGGCCAAGAAGGTGGGCAACGACGCCACCAACACCCTGCACGCCAACATCCTGATGGCCAGCCGCGTGTCGGAAGTGCTCTGAAGCACTGGCCCGCAGCGTTGTCCCGTTCTCACCGAAAGCCCGCCATGTCCTCCACCACCACCGCCGCCGCCAAAGCCCCTGTCAAAAGCGTTCTGAATGAATCCAAGCAGATCGAACGCGCAGCCATGCTGATCCAGATGGGCGCCCGCATGCAGGTGCTGGAGTCCGAGACCACGCTGTCGTATGAACGCCTGATCCGCCTGTACAAGGAGATCGCGGGCAAGTCGCCCTCCAAAGGCCAGCTGCCCTTCTCCACCGACTGGTTCCTGACCTGGCAAGAGAACATCCACAGCTCGCTGTTTTTGAACATCTACGAGTACCTGTCCAAGGGCGTGGACCTGGATTCGGTGGAGCTGCTGACCAAGGCCTACCGCCTGTACAACGAACAAGTCGCCACGGCCGAGATCGAACCCCTGCTGTCCTTCACCCGCGCTTGGCGCCTGGTGAAATTCGTGGACGCCGGCATGTTGACCCGCACCAAGTGCAGCCAGTGCAGCGGCCAGTTCGTGACCGAGCTGTACGAAAACCGCCATTTCACCTGCGGCCTGTGCAACCCACCCGCCCGTGCCGGCAAGAGCAAGACCGCCGGTGCGCTGATGTTGCATTGACACGTTGGCGTGTTTTTTGAGCCAAAAGCGCCCGATGCGCTAGCGCATATTGCCGCTCTAGCTATTGATTAGATAGCAAACAAACAAGGCCCTATTCGGGGCCTTTTTGCTGTCTGCTGTCTGCCGATGGAATGTGGTGCAAGGCAGAACGCCGATCCACCCATCAACGCCCCGCAAGCAAGGTGCGCACGTTCTCGTCCACGGGCACCGCGTAGTTGTGCGCCGCAATCACATGGTTGCCCACCGGGTTCACCAGCTTAAGGCTGATGTACACCACCGAGGCCGACACCGCGTACGTGCCCACGACCACGGCCTGCGCGTTCTGCGCCTGGCTGACCTCCCGCACCTCGCGCGACAGCAGCAACTCGCCCTGTTCGCGGTGCAGCACCAGGTTGTCGCGCAGCTTCACCTCCGTCACGCGCAGCCCGCGCTGCACCATGCGCCCCGCGATCTGCTCCGAAAAGATGCGCCCCAGCCGCGACGACTCGTTGAGCCGGTCCACATTGACCAGGGTGGCCACCAACAGCGGCTGGCTCGCGTCCAGCGGCGCGTTGAGCAGCAAGGCATCCGTTGCCCGGTCGTTCACCTCGATCAGGTCGGTGCGCGACACGCCACCCGCACTGTTGCCGTAGTAATAGCTGTGGACCGGGTTGGTCGAGCAGCCCTGCAGCGCCAGGGCCGACACCACCACCATGCCCAAGCACCACGCGGACCTGAGCTTGCCGGGATGGAAACGGCGCATCACGGTGCCACCACCCGCCAGGTTTTAACGGGGGTGGGTGGGGGG
>NZ_QAIM01000289.1:0-2643 GCF_003061035.1 Acidovorax sp. HMWF018 | reverse complement strand
GCCCGACGAGCCCATCGACCGCGAGCCCATCGTGCGCGAACTCACCAGCTTTGTGCTGCTGGGCTGCGGCCTCGCACCAGACTAAGGCCGCCGCCCCATTCTGGGCATGCCTCGGGTGCCCGAGGGGCGAATCCCGGGCAATTTGCACCAGCACGCGGCGTCAAAAGCCCCTTTCAGGCCGCGTTGATCCACCACAAAGACGTTTGACCGCTTTTTGTGGCTGGCACAGCCTTTGCAATAGTTTGACCAATCGATCAAATCACATGGTCAAACAATGCAGACAGCTCCTGACACCGCCGACGCCGCCCGCACAGAACACGCATTCGAGCTGATCCTGAAGCGCAGCCAGATGCGCTTGCCCGTTGCCTCCGGGGAGAGCATGGCCGACGTGCTGCACCTCGCTGGCGTGCCGCTGGAAACCCTGTGCGAGCAGGGCGTGTGCGGCACCTGCGTGACCCGCTGGCTGGACGGCGAGCCCGACCACCGCGACAGCTGCCTGAGCGCTGCAGAGCAAGCCACCCACGTCGCCGTGTGCTGCGCGCGCAGCCACAGCCCCACGCTCACGCTGGACCTGTAGGCCCATCCCCCACAACCCGAAGGACCCCCGCCATGCGCATCCTCGTGATCTATTGCCACCCGGTAGAAACCAGCTACAACGCAGCCCTGCACACCGAGGTGGTGCAGCAGCTGCGCGGCGCGGGCCATGAGGTGGACGACTGCGACCTGTACGCCGAGGGCTTCAACCCCGTGATGACACGCGAAGAGCGCCTGGGCTACCACGAGGTGCCCAGCAACCAGTTGCCCGTGCAGGGCTATGTGGACCGCCTGCTCTGGGCCGAAGCCGTGGTCTTCTGCTTTCCCACCTGGTGCTTTGGCATGCCGGCGATGCTCAAGGGATTTTTCGACCGCGTGCTCATGCCCGGCGTGGCCTTTGACATCAGCGATCCGCACAACGTCAAACCCTCGCTCACGCACATCAAGCGCATCTCAGCCGTGGTCACTTACGGGCGCCCCCGCTGGACGGCCCTGTTCATGGGCGACCCGCCGCGCAAGTCCATCACCCGCTACATGCGCCTGCTCACGGGCGGCAAGGCGCGGGTGAACTACCACGCCTACTACCACATGAACGTGGCCACACCGCCCCGGCTGGCGGCCTTCAAGGCCCGCGTGGGCCAGGCGATGGCGCGCTTTGCATAAGACAACGTTCTAAGGGCCACGGCATGCACGCATCCAACACCCCCGACCACATCCTGCGCGCCCGGTTGCCGCGCTGGCTGCTGCCCTCCGCGTGGCCGCAGCAGGGCCACCAGCCCGCACTGGCCGATCTGCGCCTGGCCCAGGGCCGCATCGTGCAAGTGCTGCCCCACGGCACCCAGCCTGCGCTACACGGCGCTGTGTGGGACGTGGCAGGCGCGCTGGTGCTGCCCGGCCTGGTCGATGCGCACACCCACCTGGACAAGGCCTTCACCCTGCCGCGCATGGGAGAGGTCAAACCCGGCCTGCTGGGCGCCATCGAGGCCATGATGGTGGATCGCCAGGGCTGGACCGAAGCAGACATCCACGCCCGCGCCAGCCGCGCGCTGCAATGGGCCTACGACGCAGGCACCGTCCACCTGCGCACCCACTGCGACTGGTGGGAGCCCGACGCGCAGCCGCTGGCCTGGAACGTGTTGCACGCACTGGCCCACGACTGGGCCGACCGCATCACGCTAGAGCGCGTGAGCCTGATCCCCTTACACCTGTACGCAGACCGCAGCGCTGCCCTACGGCTGGCCGCCACCGTGGCCGCCAGCGGCCCCGGAGCACTACTGGGCGGCTTTGTGCATTCCACCAACTGGGATCCGCAGGCGCTGCGCCACCTGCTGGAAGCCGCACAACACCACGGGCTGAACGTGGACCTGCATGTGGACGAAGAACTGCACCCCGGCGCCCAGGGCTTGGCGACCACGGCCGCACTGCTCAAGGAGCTGGGTTTCGAAGGCCATGTGGTCTGCGGCCACACCTGCGCGCTGGCCGCACAGGACGAGGCCACGGCCCTCGCCACGCTCGATGCCGTGGCACAAAGCCCCATCACCCTGGTCACGCTGCCCATCACCAACCTGCTGCTGCAGGACGCCACCACCGGCCGCACGCCGCGCCAGCGTGGTCTGACGCTGGTGAAGGAGGCCCGTGCACGCGGCATCCCGGTGCTGGTCGCCAGCGACAACGTGCAAGACCCGTTCTGCCCCGTGGGCAGCTTTGACCCGCTGGAAGCCCTGGCCACGGGTGTGCTGGCTGCGCAGCTGGATGCACCTTTCGACCAATGGAGCGAATCGCTGTGCCGCGCCGACTGGCTGTGCACCGGCCGCACTGGCACCACGGCGCTGCCGCTGCAGCCTGGCACGGTGGCTGACCTGCTGGTCTTCACGCAGGCTGACCACTGGGGCTTTCCATCGCGCGCACAAAGCCGTGTGGTGCTGCGCCAGGGCCGCGTCGCCAGCGGCCATGCACCGGCTGCCTGGCATGTGCCAACCACCCAATCCGCAAGGAGCCTCGCATGAGCCCCACATCTGCGCCAGGTATCGCCCAGCCCCTGGCCCGCTACGCCGCATGGCGCCGCGCAGGCGACTTCATCTACCTGAGCGGGATCATTGCCGTGGACCC
>NZ_QAIM01000288.1:0-2504 GCF_003061035.1 Acidovorax sp. HMWF018 | reverse complement strand
TCTTGATCTGCGGCCATTGCCAAGGTCTGCTGCTTCATCTGCGGATAACGTTTGACCCCTCTCAATGGTGGACCTTAATCAGCGTTGCCCTAAGGCGTTGTGAGGTGGTAGAGGGCGCCTTGGGGGCATGTGCCCTGGGGTCGGCCGTGTAGGCAGGGTCTGCCGTAGACTGCGGTGCTGACCGTTCCCCCTCACACACGCCTCACCCTGCAAGGACTGTCCCATGGATGCGCTGCTATTTGTTCCGGTTGCCATCGCCATCTCGCTCACCCCGGGGCCCAACAACTTCTGTGGCCTCAACAACGGCATCCGCGCAGGCGTGGGCCCCGCGATGATCGCCACGGTGGGCCGGGCAGCGGCGTTCGCGATCTTTCTGACGGTGTCTGCGGTGGGGCTGGGGGCGATGCTGCTGGCGTCCGAAGCGGCGTTCACGGCGGTAAAGTGGGTGGGTGCTGCCTACCTGTTCTGGCTGGGCTGGAAAGCCTGGCACAGCCGCGAGTTCAGCGGCCTGGCGCTGGAGGATGCACCTGGCAGTGGCCAGGCATCGGGTCAACAGGCCCAGTTCCATCTGCGTGCTCTCATTGCGCAGGAATTTTTGCTGGGCATCACCAACCCCAAGGCGATCATCCTGTTCGCGGCGATCTTTCCGCAGTTCATCGACCCCGCGCAGCCTGCAGCGCGCCAGTTTCTGGTGCTGGGCTCCATCTATCTGGGCAGCGAATTCGTCTCGACGGCCGTTTACGCCAGCTCCGGGCGCCAGATCCGCCGCTTCATCCGCACCTCGCGCGGTGTGGCCCGCCTGAACAAGGCCACCGGCGGTTTCTTCATGGGTGCTGGCGGCCTTCTGTTGGCCACCAACCGCTGATTGCTGCCCCCTGGCGGGGCTGAGCCGATACATCGGTAAACCCCGCCCAAAGCGCGCGTAAATCCCCGGTAAAGGGTACCCGCCGGGCGGCAGCCCCGGGGGGTGCGCTGGCTACCATACCCGTTTGCTCATTCCTCGTTGCGCCCCACCATGCCCCTGAACCGTTCGTTGACCCGTCCACAGAGGCCCGCAAGATTGCAGTCCGGCAAGCTGCGCTGGATCTCCGCGTTGTTACTGGCCTCCGTGGCGCTGGCTGCGGTGGGAGGTGGTGCCCGGTGGTGGAAGCAGCGCCAGGATGCATCGGCCGCGGCCAGCGCTGGCGGTGCCGCCACGGGGCCCAACGCGGCGCGCAAGCCCGGCAGTGGGCCCGGGCGCTTTGGCGGCGGCAACGTACAGCCCGTGTCGGTAGGCTCCGTACAGCGGGGTGATGTGCGGGTGGTGGTGAGCGCCATCGGCACCATGAGCGCCCGCGCCACCGCCGTGGTGCGCGCCAAGGTGGGCGGCGAGCTGACGTCGGTGCGCTTCAAGGAAGGTGACGAGGTGCGTGCAGGCCAGGTGCTGGCCGAGATCGATGCGCGCAGCTACCAGGCCGCGCTGTCGCAGGCGCAGGGCACGCTGCAGCGTGACCAGGCGCTGCTCAAGAATGCTCAGCTTGACCTCAAGCGTTATCAGGACCTGCTGGCGCGCGACTCCATCGCCAGCCAGCAGGTAGACACCCAGGCCGCACTGGTGCGGCAGCTGGAAGGCACCGTGGCCTCGGACCAGGCACAGGTGGACGCCGCGCGCCTGCAGCTGAGCTACACCCAGGTCACCGCACCATTTGCCGGCCGGCTGGGCTTGCGCCAGGCGGACCGGGGCAACGTGGTGGGGCCGAGCGACGCGAACGGCATCGTCACCATCAACCAGGTGCGGCCCATCGATGCAGCGTTCTCCGTGCCCGAGGCGCACCTGCCCCAGATGCGTCGCCGCATGGCCGCAGGCGAAGAGCTGAGCGTGGAGCTGTGGGACCGCGACAGCCGCCGCCAGCTGGCCAAGGGCCGTGTGGTGGCGCTGGACAACGCCATCGACAGCGCCACCGGCACCATCAAGGTCAAGGCCGCTTTTGCGAATGAAGACGGCGCCCTGTACCCCAACCAGTTCGTCAACGTGCGCCTGCAGGTCAACCTGCTCCAAGGCGTGCTGACTGTGCCGGCCACGGCCGTGCAGAACAACTATGTCTACCTGGTGCAGGAAGACAGCACCGTGACCCAGCGCCGCATCCGCGTGGGCGTTACCGACGGCGACCGGGTGAGCGTCGAAGGCGAGCTGCGCGAGGGCGAGCAGGTGGTCACGGACGGCATCGACCGCCTGCGCGAAGGCGCCAAGGTCGCCGTCATCGATGCCGGTGCCGTCACCCGTGCCGACCAGGCAGCCCAGGACCAGGCCGCGCAGCGCCGTGCGTTTATCGCATCGCTGCCCCCCGATGTGCGTGAAAAGCTGCAGAAGATGAGCCCCGAAGAGCGTCGCGCCTTCTTGCGCGAGCGGCGAGCGCAGATGGGCGCGAGCGGCGCAGCGGCTCCAGCGTCGGCGGCGTCTGCTGCAGCCTCTTCGGCGTCGGGTGTGGGTGCTCCCGCCGCTGCCCCGCAGGCCTCTGCTGCGC
>NZ_QAIM01000028.1:0-5140 GCF_003061035.1 Acidovorax sp. HMWF018 | reverse complement strand
ACACCCACGAGGTTGGCTCCGAGAACACCAACAAGGACACAACCACCCCCATGAAGGGCGCGGTGGAGAAGTACGCTCCCGTGCGGGCTGTGCCGAGCCCGCGCAATGCCAGCACAAACAGCGCAAGGCTCAGGCCGTATCCCAAAAGGCCCACAGCCATCGTTGCAGACAGTGTGGCCCACGAAGGCCAGGCGGCGCCCATGCTGATGGCCAGCGTGGTGTTGACCGACCCCGCGATCAGGCCCTTGATGCTGGCAACGAAGAGCGCGTCGGAGGCAGAAACCTTGCGTGTGAGGTTGTTGTCGATGGCCCAGCACAAGCAGGCCAGGCCCACCAGCCAGGAGCCCGTGCCGCCGGGTTGCCACGGAGAGCCGGTCTGCCAGCCCAGGGCAATGCCTCCCGCCACGATGGCAAGCATGCCCCCCACGATGCGCCGGTCGGCGTTTTCTTTGAACACCCACCAGGCAATGACTGCGGTCAGCACCGCTTCCAGATTCAACAGCAGCGAAGCCGTGGCGCCGCTGGTGGAGTGCAGTCCCAGCATCAGCGCCACCGGCCCCACCACGCCTCCAAACAGCACGGCGCCCAGGAGCCAGGGCCATTCATTCAAGGGAATGCCAGAGGGCTTGAGCCCGCCATCGCGGGCCACACGCACCAGGGCCAGTCCCAGGCCGCTGCCCAGATACAGAAGGCCTGCCAGCAGCACCGGTGGCAGGTCGCCCGTCAGCAGCTTGGCAAATGGGGTGCTGGCGCCGAAGAGCACCGCTGCGCCCAGGGCGTAAATGACGCTTTGATTCATGGCGGAATTTTCTACCTGAAGGCGCCTGGCGTCTTCAGCGGCTGTGGGCCGACAGGACTGGAGTCACTCCACCACCGATGCGCGCGGGTTGCGCCGCCCATCCACGGGCAAGGGCGTTCTTTGCCATGACCCGCAGTGACCAGCAATGGACCGCCTCGGGCGGGCACCGCTGTCGGCAGGCCTGTTTACACCAGCACGTCCCGCAAAGACGCGTCCTTGTCGAACTGCGCCTTGGCAAATGGGCACAGCGGGACCACCTTGGTGCCTGTGGCCCTGGCCCATTGAACCAGTGCGTCGAGAAGCGCGCGCCCCACACCCTGGCCGCTGAGCGATGGGTCCACCTCGGTGTGGTCCACGATGATCATCGTGGCGTTGGTGCGGCTGTAGGTCATCTCGGCCAGGCGCTGGCCGTTGTGCTCGATGTAGAACGCACCTTTGGCGTCCTGTTCCTGGTGGTGAATGGTGTGTGGCATGGTGGGTCGCAAGGGGTATGGGTCTGCGTCAGAGTATGGTGCATCCGGTGTTGCAGTGGCGGCCCGGCCCGGCGGGGCGGGCTCCATCGGCTTGGGGCGCCTACTGGACTTGGAATGCCTCGGACAGAAACTCTGCGGTGGCGCGCACCCGGGCCGTGCGTTGCAGGTCGGGGTGCATGACTTGCCAGACCTCGTAGTCGGTCGCCCGGCGGCGCTCGGGCCAGATGCGCACCAGGCCTTCGCGCGCCCCCATCCACACCGGCATTTCACCCAGGCCAATGCCCGCTGCCACGCCCTTGCGCACCAGCAGACTGGAGCGCACGGCCAGTGCAACCCTGGCCTGGCGCGCAGGCACGCCCGCCATGGTCAGAAACGGGCTTTGCTCCAGGTAAGGCGCGTAGGCCACCAGGTGGTGGCCGCGCAGTTCGTCCTCTGGCACCGGCATGCCAAAACGCTCGACATAGCCCGCACTGGCGAACAGGCCCACAGGCCACGACACCACGCGGCGCACCACGAGGTCGGGCGTCTCGGGTCGGACGTTGCGGAAAGCGATGTCCACCTGGCGGCGGCTGAGGCTGAGCAACTGGGTGGACACCTCCAGGTCCACGCGAATGTGGGGCCAGTGCTGTTGCAGGCGCTCAATGGCGGGCATGAGCAGGTCGATGGCGATCGAGTCGGTGCTGGTCACGCGCACCAGGCCGCCGGGGCTGGTGTCCTGGCCCTCGATGCGGGTGCGCAGGTCCAGGGCCGCGCTTTCCATGCGGCGGGCGGCGCCCAGCGCTGTCTCGCCTGCAGCGGTGAGAAGGTAGCCGTCCTTGGCACGCAGAAACAGCTTGGCGCCCAGTTCGGCCTCCAGCGCGTTCAGCCTCCGCCCGACGGTGGCCTGGTCCACGCCCAGGCTGCGCGCGGCGGCGCGCAAGGAGGGCGCGCGGGTCAGGGCAAGAAAGATGCGGGTGTCGTCCCAGTTCATGGCGGTATGGAGGTTGCGGATGAGGGGTGAGTGTGATGCAAATTTGCATCGCTGTAGAGCGAAATTGCTGCGTTTAAATCACTGCGTGGCGCCCTATCCTTGAAGGCACTGAAACCATTGCTTGAGGAGTAACACCCATGTCCACACCAGCGGCCGAACAACCTGCAAACCCCCAACCCACCATGCAAGCCATCGTGTTCGATGACTTCGGCGGCCCGGAAGTGCTGGTGGCGCGCGAGATCCCTGTCCCCGAGGTGCGCCCGCACGACCTGCTGGTGCGCAACGCCGCCATCGGCGTCAACCGGGCCGACCTGCTGCACCGCAAAGGGGCCTATGGCCGCGCCTACTTTGGCGATGCCGACACCATGGGGCTGGAGATTGCGGGCACGGTGGTCGCCATGGGGCCCGAGGTGCAAGGCTTTGCCGTGGGCGACCGCGTGATGGGCATCGTGGGCGGCGGGGCCTACGCCGAGCTGTCGCGCATCGACCACCGCATGGCCATGCCGGTGCCTGCGGGCATGGACTTGGTAGCCGCTGGCGCCGTGGCCGAGGTGTTCGTGACCGCGCACGAGGCGTTGTTCCACCTGGCGCGCTTGCACGCGGGCGAGTCTGTGCTGATCCATGCGGCGGCGGGCGGCGTGGGGTCAGCCGCCGTGCAGCTGGCCCATGCGGCGGGTGCGCGCGTGTTTGCCACGGCGGGGGGCGACAAGCGCGGCGCCGTGCTGGGTTGCGGGGCCGATGTGTTCATCGACTACCGCAGCGAAGACTTTCAGGCGGTGGTGGACCAGGCCACGCAGGGCCGGGGCGTGGATGTGGTGATCGACTTCATCGGGGCTCCGTACCTGCAGCGCAACGTGCGGTCTCTGGCCGACGGCGGACGCCTGGTGTCGGTGGGGCTGCTGGGCGGTGCGCAGGGTGCGGAGCTGCCCATGGATGTGCTGCTGTACCGCCACCTGCAGATTTTTGGCACCGTGATGAAGTCCCGCCCGCCCGAGGTCAAGCAGGCCATGGTGCAGCGGTTTGCCCAGCAGTGGCTGCCAGCCTTGGCCGCTGGAGTGATCCGGCCGGTGATCGACAGCACGTTTGCACTGGCCGATGCTGCACAGGCCCATCGGCGCATGGAGTCTGGCGCCAGCATCGGCAAGATTCTGTTGTTGCCCCAAGGGAGCTGAGCTGGCTGCGCCCTGCGCAACACCTTTGTGGCACAGGGCTGCCGGGGCCGTCCGCCTGGCCCCGCCTCGGTCCGTCTCAGCCCGCCGCGGCGGGCTTGCGGCACGCGGCAAACATGTCCAGCTCGGTGTTGTACGCCTCGGTCTTCACATCCATCAGGCCCAGTACCGAGTGGAAGTAGTGGTCGTGCGTAATGCGTCGCTCGCCCAGGTCTTGCTGCAGGCAGCCCGTGGCGAGGTGGGTGCGCGCCTGCATGGTGGGTGACAGCCAGGTGATCCAGGGCACGTGTTTTTGCACGTCGGGGGCAATGGAGTAGGGCAGACCGTGCAGGTAAATGTTGTTCTCGCCCAGCGACTCGCCATGGTCTGCTACGTAAATCATAGCTGTCTGGGCATGTTGTTCCTGCGCTCCCAGCCACTGGAGCACTGAATCGAGGAAATGGTCGGTCTCGACGATGCTGTTGTCGTAGGCGTTGACCACCTGCTCGCGCTGGCATTCCTGCAAGGCAGTGGAGGTGCATTCGGGGCCAAACTTCTTGTTCTCGGGCGCGGAACGCTTGTAGTACGCGGGGCCGTGGCTGCCCATCTGGTGCATCACCACCACGGTGCCACGCTGGCGCTGCTCGGCGGGCAGGGCGGCGATCTGGGCGTCCAGGTCCTTGAGCATCACGCGGTCCAGGCACTCGCCGCCAGCGCACAGCGCTGGGTCTTTCTGGGTGCTGGTAATGGTCTCGCCCACGCGGTCGCACACGCCCTTGCAGCCCGACTGGTTGTCCACCCACAGCACCGCAAGGCCGGCGTGGTGCAGCACGTCGATCAAGCTTTCGTAGTTGGCCGAGCGGCCTTCGTAGCCTGTGCGGCCCAGGTGCGAATACATGCAGGGCACCGACGCGGCGGTGCTGGTGCCGCAGGACCAGGCATTGCGCGCACTCACCAGGTCTTTGCGGGCTGACAGGCGTGGGGTGGTGTCGCGCTCATAGCCGTTCAGGCCAAAGTTGCCGCTGCGGCCCGTCTCGCCCAGCACCAGCACCAGCAGCGGGGGCTTGGCCTGGCTGGCGTAGCTGGCGCCCAGCTGGGCGTCACGGCCCAGGGGCAGGATCTTGCTGGTGTCCATGCGCAGGGGCTTGGTGGCAATGTTGCCCAGCGCGTACACGCTGTTGAGCGGGTTGATCAGGTAGCGCAGCTTGGTGTGGTTGCGCATGGTCGATGCAAAGTCCTGGAACACCAGCAGCAAGCACACCACGATGACGGCGATGGAGCCTGCCAGCAGCAGGCCGTTGTGCGCCACATGGCGCAACGCGGTCAGGCGCTGCACGGGGCGGCGGTACAGCCACAACAGGGGCGGCACGGCCAGGATGAGCACGGTGCCCAGCATGCGCAGGTTGAGCAGGTCGCCTGCTTCCTTCACGTCGGTCTGCATCACGTTGACCAGCATGCTGGCGTCGATGGCGATGCCGTAGGCCAGCATGAAGTACGCGCCAAACGCGGCCATCAGCACCAGCACCAGCACGGCGGGCTTGAGCGTCCAGCGCCAGGCCAGCAGGCTCAGCAGCGCGGCGTTGCCCGCTGCGACGATGAGCGCAAATGCCAGCGCAAAGCCCCAGCCACGCAGGCTGCCCTGGCCGGGCAGCTGGGCCACCTCTTGCCACAGCGGAACGTTGCAGGCCGTGGCCAGCCAGGTGCTGACCAGCACCACCACCCATGCGGGGTGCAGGGGGCGGGGTGCAGG
>NZ_QAIM01000287.1:0-1712 GCF_003061035.1 Acidovorax sp. HMWF018 | reverse complement strand
CAACCTTGGTCTTCAGGGCATTGGAAGAACCCTTTTCGAGCTTGATGGCTTTCTTGATCAGAGTCGTCGCAGGCGGCGTCTTGATGATGAAGGTAAAGCTCTTGTCTGCGAACGCCGTGATGACCACGGGCAGTGGCAGACCTGGCTCCACACCTTGGGTCTGCGCATTGAATGCCTTGCAGAACTCCATGATGTTGAGGCCACGTTGACCCAGTGCTGGGCCGATCGGTGGGGATGGATTGGCCTTACCAGCTGGAACTTGCAGCTTGATAAAACCGACGATTTTTTTCGCCATGCTTTACTCCTGACGGGTCATAACGCTTGTGTTGCACCATGCAACCACCAGCTCCCCGGGTTAACGACTCACAGTGACGACGCCCGCACCGAGCCGAAAAGTGCGGCGCCCAAAATCATTGCCCTGACTGCCGAGGCAGTCAGGCTTGTGCTCGACAGATTTATGTCTTTTCGACCTGTCCGAACTCCAGCTCCACAGGGGTAGAGCGACCGAAAATCATCACAGAGACGCGCACGCGACTCTTTTCGTAATTGACTTCCTCGACAGAGCCATTGAAGTCCGTGAAAGGACCTTCCTTGACGCGCACCAACTCGCCCACCATGAACTCGATCTTGTGGCGTGGTTTGTCGGTGCCTTCCTGCATCTGGCTGACGATCTTTTGCACTTCGTCTTCCGAGATGGGGGCAGGTCTGTTCTTGGCGCCGCCAACGAAACCCGTGACCTTGTTGGTGTGCTTCACCAAGTGCCAGGTGTCGTCATCCATCACCATCTCAACGAACACATAGCCAGGGAACAAGCGACGCTCCGTCGTCTTGCGTTGGCCGTTCTTCATTTCCACGACTTCTTCGGTCGGCACCAAGATCCGACCAAATTTGTCTTGCATGCCAGAGCGGCCGATGCGCTCCTGAATGTTGCGTTCGACCGCTTTTTCCATGCCTGAATAGGCATGGACGATGTACCAGCGCAGGTCTGGATTGGCCGAGGCAGAAGCGCCTGCAGGAGCTTGTGCTCCCGTGATTTCCGCAGCGGTCGTCATGACTTTCTCCAACCCAAAATCAAGTCGTACAAGACCCACTCCAGCGTCTTGTCCGTGAACCACAGAAAAAGCGCCATGATGACCACAAAGGCGAACACATAGGCCGTCATCTGCAAGGTTTCCTTGCGCGTAGGCCAGACCACCTTTTTCACTTCGCGCCATGCGTCTTTGGCAAACGCGACGAATTGACGCCCCGATTCCGACACCAAAAACACCGCCGCAGCCGCAACCAGCCCGACGATCAATGCCGCCCACTGCACGACAGCGCCTTGCTTGCTCAACAAATAAAAGCCCGCAACGGAGGCAATGACCAACGCCACTACCGCTGCGAGCTTGGCCTTGTCTGCGCCTGTATTGACAGTTTCAACCTGTGAAGTGGCCATCTTTGAGTATTTCCTGCTTCCTAGTCACGGCATCACTTAAGACACCGAAGCCCGCCAGGGTCTGGCGGGCTTGTTGGGGGCCACATTCAAGTGGCAGGGGCAGTAGGAATCGAACCTACAACCTTCGGTTTTGGAGACCGACGCTCTGCCAATTGAGCTATACCCCTGTATACCTTGCTTGATTAAGCAATGATCTTGGCCACGACGCCAGCGCCCACGGTACGGCCGCCTTCGCGGATAGCGAAGCGCAGACCTTCTTCCATGGCGATGGGGTTGA
>NZ_QAIM01000286.1:1413-4686 GCF_003061035.1 Acidovorax sp. HMWF018 | reverse complement strand
GGACACGGACGCGGGGTTGCCAAAGCGGTCCTGCAGCGTGCGAAAGCTCTCGGGGCGCTTGCGGCGCTTGGGCTCGGGCTGGTAATGCTCGGCCACAAAGGCGCGCAGTGCCTCCACCACCTCGGCATCGGCGGGCACTTGCTCCACGGTTTCCTGCGCGTCCAGCCAGCGGCCGGCGTCGTGGTAGCTCAGGCTCACTGCCACCGGGCGGGCCATGGGGACCTCGCCCGCCCCCATGTCTTCATCCTGGCGCCACATCACAAACCAGCAGGGCGCGGGCGAAGTGAGGTTCAGGTGATAACCCTCGGCGTCGTCGCGGAACAACTCCACGCGAAAGCCCGGGAACAGCCAGCGCTGCTCGCGCTCGTCCTGGATCAGCGGGCGGGGTTCGGTCCCAAAGGCGGGCTCGTGGATCACCACCTCGGCCAGCGACCACCGCCAGGGCTGCCAGCGGTTGTCGATGTGCTCGCGCCGCATGATCACGGCAACGTCGGTGTAGGGGCGCTCTGTCATGGGCTGCGACTGTACCCCGGAGTAACCCCTTGCCCGCAGCGCGCGGTGCAAAGCCCCACAGCCAGCGTACGGATCACGCGGTGTCAGCCCGGCACGCCAGTGGCCTGCATGACCTCCACCGCCACGGCGCAATATTTGAATTCGGGGATCTTGCCGAACGGGTCCAGCGCCGCGTTGGTGAGCAGATTGGCCGCCGCCTCCACATAGGCAAATGGCATGAACACCGTGCCGCGCGGCGTGCCGTCGTCGCGGCGCACGCGCACCTGCACCATGCCGCGCCGCGAGCGGATGCCCACCAGCGCGCCGGGCGCCACGCCCAGCCGCGCCAGTTCGTCACCGTGCAGCGACGCGGTGGCCATGGGCTCGATCGCGTCCAGCACGGTGCTGCGCCGCGTCATGCTGCCGGTGTGCCAATGCTCCAGCTGGCGACCGGTGATGAGCACCAGGGGGTAGTCGGCATCGGGCTTCTCTGCCGCCGGTATCACGCTGGCGGGCACCAACTGCAGGCGGCCCGTGGGCGTGGGGAATTTTTCGGTGAAGACGATGGGCTGGCCCGGGTTGTCAGGCGTGAGGCAGGGGTAGGTCACGCTGGAGTCGCGTGCGAGGCGCTCCCAGGTGATGCCCTCGATGCTGGCGTGCATGGCCTGGCGCATTTCGTCGTAGACAGCAGCTACGCCAGACTCCTCGCCTTCGTAGTTCCAGCCGAGCCCCATGCGCGCGGCGATCTGCTGGATGATCCACAGGTCCGGCTGCGCATCGCCCGGCGGATTGAGCGCGCGGCGGCCCATCTGCACCATGCGGTCGGTGTTGCTGGCGGTGCCGGTCTTCTCGGGCCAGGCGCTGGCGGGCAGCACCACGTCGGCCAGCCAGGCGGTCTCGGTCATAAAGATGTCCTGCACCACCAAGTGTGACAGGCTGGCCAGCGCGTGGCGCGCGTGGTTCAGGTCAGGGTCGCTCATGGCCGGGTTCTCGCCCATGATGTACATGCCGCGCACCTTGTGGGGGTCGCTGTCGGGTGCCAGGGCCTTGTGCATGATTTCGACCACGGTATAGCCCGGCGCCGCGTCCAGCTTGGTGCCCCAGAAGTCCTCGAACCACGCATGTGCCCCGGCGTTGTCCACGCGCTGGTAGTTGGGGAACATCATGGGGATCAGCCCCGCATCGCTCGCGCCCTGCACGTTGTTCTGGCCGCGCAGCGGGTGCAGGCCCGAGCCGGGCTTGCCGATCTGGCCGGTGACGGCGCACAGCGCAATCAGGCAGCGCGCGTTGTCGGTGCCGTGCACGTGCTGGCTCACACCCATGCCCCACAAGATAATCGAGGCTTTGCTTTTTGCGAACGCCCGCGCCACCTCACGCAGCGTCTCGGCCGGGATGCCGCACACCGGGGCCATGGCCTCGGGGCTGCAGCCCATCACGTTGGCCTTCAAGGCCTCGAAGTTGTTGGCGCGGTCGCGGATAAAGGCGTCATCCACCAGCCCTTCGTCGATCACCGTGTGGATCAGCGCGTTGAGCATGGCCACATCGGTGTCGGCCTTGAACTGTAGGGTGCGCCAAGCGTGGCGGCCGATGTCCGTGATGCGCGGGTCGGCCAGCACGATCTTCGCGCCACGCTGGGCGGCATTCTTCATCCACGTGGCGGCCACGGGGTGGTTGGCCGTGGGGTTGGAGCCGATCACGAAGATCAACTCGGCATGTTCCACGTCGTGCACCGGGTTGCTCACCGCGCCGGAGCCCACGCCTTCGAGCAGCGCGGCCACGCTGGAGGCGTGGCACAGCCGCGTGCAGTGGTCCACGTTGTTGCTGCCAAAGCCGGTGCGCACCAGCTTCTGGAACAGGTAGGCCTCTTCGTTGCTGCCCTTGGCCGAGCCGAAGCCCGCCAACGCCTTGGGGCCGTGCGTGTCGCGCAGCGACCTGAGCGTGCCGGCGGCCAGGCCCAGCGCCTCGTCCCAGGTCGCTTCGCGGAAGGTGTCGCGCCAGTCGGCACCGTAGGGGCGCACCTCCTTGGGCACACCGGGTTTGCGGATCAGCGGCACCGTCAGGCGGTCGGGGTGGTGGGCGTAGTCGAAACCGAAGCGCCCTTTCACGCACAGGCGGCCGTGGTTGGCCGGGCCGTCGCGGCCTTCGACGCTGATGATCTTTTCATCGCGTACGTTGTAGGTGATGAGGCAGCCCACGCCGCAGAAGGGGCAGACGGAATCGACCTTGCGGTCCACCTTTTGCGAGCCGATGTGCGTCTTGGGGCTGAGCGCGCCCGTGGGGCAGGCATGCACACATTCGCCGCAGGCCACGCAGGTGCTCTCGGCCATGGGGTCGTCGAGGTCGAACACGATCTTGCTGTCGGCACCGCGCAGTGCGTAGCCGATCACATCGTTCACCTGCTCTTCTCGGCAGGCGCGCACGCAGCGGTTGCACTGGATGCAGGCATCCAGATTCACAGCCATGGCCGGATGGCTCAGATCCGGCGCAGGTTGCTCGCGGCGCAGGGCTTGGAGCGCGGGGCGCACGGTGACACCCAGTCGGCTGGCCCAGCGGCTCAGCTCGCCGTGCTGGCCTACCGCTGGGGCAGTTTTTGAATCCAATGGGCCTGTAGCGCTAGATGAATATGCGCCATCAGCTATCAATTCAGGAGCATATTCAGCCCCATCGTTCCATTGGTAGCCCACGTCCGGCATGTCGGACAGCAGCATCTCCACCACCATCTGCTGGCTCTTGCGGGCGCGGGGGCTGGCGGCCTGCACCTTCATGCCCTCGGTCGGCGCG
>NZ_QAIM01000286.1:0-1403 GCF_003061035.1 Acidovorax sp. HMWF018 | reverse complement strand
GTGGAGATCGCGGGCCAGCGTGCGCTCGCCCGCGATCTCCACCACGCAGGCGCGGCAGTTGCCGTCGGGGCGCAGGCCGTCGCTGTAGCACAGGTGCGGGATCTCCACGCCGTGGCGCTGCGCAGCCTTCAGGATGGTTTCGCCAGGATGGGCGGTGACGGGCTGACCGTCCAGCTCAAAGGCCACTCCGCCGGTGTCTTGCAAGCTGCTCATGACTGGGCTCCCTTCGGCAGTTGCTCCGCCAGCGGACTGTTACGCGGCTTGGGCAAATCGCCCGGCCAGGGCCCCTCGCCCACTTCGTGTGCAAAGTATTTGTGGATGCAGCGGATGGGGTTGGGCGCAGCCTGGCCCAGGCCGCAGATGGAAGCGTCGGCCATTACCTGTGCCAGATCGTCGAGCAGTTCTTCATCCCACTTCGGCGCTTGCATCAGCGTGGCCGCCTTGGCCGTACCGACGCGGCAGGGCGTGCACTGGCCGCAGCTTTCGTGTTCGAAGAAGCGCATCACGTTCAGCGCCGCGTCGCGCGCGCGGTCGTGCTGGCTGAGCACGATGACGGCGGCCGAGCCGATGAAACAGCCGTAGGGCTGCAGCGTGTCGAAGTCGAGCGGGATGTTGTTGAGACTGGCGGGCAGGATGCCGCCCGAGGCACCGCCAGGCAGGTAGGCATAAAGCTGGTGCCCGTCCAGCATGCCGCCGCAATATTCGTCGATGAGTTCCTGCACCGTGATGCCCGCAGGCGCAAGCTTGACGCCCGGGTGCTTCACCCGGCCGCTCACGCTGAAACTGCGCAGGCCCTTGCGGCCGTGGCGGCCGAAGCTGGCAAACCACTGCGGGCCGCGCTCCACGATGTCGCGCACCCAGTACAGCGTCTCGAAGTTGTGCTCCAACGTGGGCCTGCCGAACAGCCCCACCTGCGCGATGTAGGGCGGGCGCATGCGGGGTTCGCCACGCTTGCCTTCGATGCTCTCGATCATGGCCGACTCTTCGCCGCAGATGTAGGCACCCGCACCGCGCCGCAGTTCGATGTGGGGCAATGGGCATGGCGGATCGGCGCGCAGGTCGTCCAGGGCGCGCTGCAGCAGCGCACGGCAGCCGTGGTATTCGTCGCGCAGGTAGATATAGATGGCCTCGGTGCCCACCACCTGGGCGGCGATGAGTACGCCTTCCAGAAAACGGTGTGGGTCACGTTCGAGGTAAGTGCGGTCTTTGAAGGTGCCGGGCTCGCCTTCGTCGATGTTGACGGCCATCAGGCGTGGTACAGGTTGGTCACGCACGATGCGCCATTTGCGCCCCGCCGGGAAACCCGCACCGCCCAGGCCGCGAAGGCCTGAGTCTTCCATGGCGGCCAGCACCGCCTCGGCGTCCATCTCGCCATTGACCAAGGCGGCAGCGGTCTGGTAGCC
>NZ_QAIM01000285.1:0-9837 GCF_003061035.1 Acidovorax sp. HMWF018 | reverse complement strand
CTCAGGAATCTCATGTAGATGGACGCCAACTCATCGGCGGTAATCATCTCTTCAGTCTCAAAAATCTGCAGGGTCTTCCCGTCCTGGTACTGAAAATGGAATGAATTTTCGTTCTCGCACCAGCAATCGACGTAGTCGGCGCCATGCTCCAGAAACAGTACGTTATCGTGCTTCAATGACTTAATCGCTGCCATCACGACGGTCCCGTCTGGATCAACAAATTCCCGAGTGTTGTTCAGTCTGAGCTTCATCTACTGCCTTGCTATCTAGTGTGAATCTTTGATTGTTACAAAGGTTACGTTGCGTTTATGCGCTTCCCTGCACGCAGCAACTTCCCAATGATCACGAGGGAGGGCGATTTGGGCGACCGGGCATAGCATCACCAGATACCGCGCGCGGCCTCGCCAGGGGCATCAGCCTTCAGGCGCGCCAACAGGTGCTGCACCTGCCTCAATGACCAAGCCCCGCCGCGTGGGGCCTTGATGCCCACGGTGTTCAGCTCAGCCACCATCCGACGCTGACTCAGTCCGCGCGCCTGGAACCCTTCCACCACGCCCGCCAGCTTGGCGGCAAAATCGTTTGCCGCGTCCCGGCGCTCTTCGATATTCCTGCGCAAGTTTGCAGCCCCTGCCGTTCCCAGCTTCTTGCCCCCTGCCTTTGCCGCTGCCAGGGCATCTTTCGTCCGCTGGCTGATCTGGTCCCGCTCCCACTCGGCCATCACTGCGTGCATCTGAATCATCACCTTGTTCGCCTGGGGCATATCTGCGGCCACGAATTCGCACCCAGCCTCAAGCAGGCCGGAAATGAAATTCACGTTTCGGGCCAAGCGGTCTAACTTAGCAATGACGAGCGTTGCGCCTCGCCGCTTACACAGCTCAAGGGCCGCCCGGAGCTGCGGGCGCTTGGCCAGGGCGTTTGACCCTTTGCCGGTTTCCGTCTCGGTGAACGCATCCACCAACTCCCAGCCAGCGCCTTTCAGATAACGGGCAACCGCTTCACGCTGCGCGTCAAGACCAAGCCCCGATTGCTCCTGTCCGGCGGTGGACACACGGTAGTAGGCGACGGCGGCATGGCGGGTTTCTGGTGGCACGAGCGCTCCTGACGAAGTGATAAGACGGACGTTTAATTTGTAGTCAGCTCGTATTTTACCCAGAATGACACGTTTTGACACGACAATTTAGACAATATAAAATTCGGCGATCAAAACAACTCGGGGCCGCAAGGCCCAAAGGAACCAATGAGGCAAGAAGACCAAGAAAATTGGCCGCTGTCGGTACGGGAGACGGTCGAGAAGATCGCCGATGCGCTCGGCGAAACGCCCGCCACTTGGCAACAGCGCCTAACCAACTGGCGCCGCGACGACCGGGATGCGCCACTGCAACACCATCAAGAAGCAGGCAAACGCCCTTGCTACATGTCGTTGGACGTTGACCGCTTCATCAAGGGTCGGTTGATGGCCCGTGCCGCAGTTGTTGGCAAGGCGCCTCAACTCGCTAGCGTCAGAGCAGTGGCAACCGCTCACGGCATCGTTTTGGAATGGGGAACCCCAGCAGCCTCAGGCCGCGTCCGGGTGGGGCTCAAGGATGCTCACACGCTCGGCGCGCAGCTTGTTGCACTTGCCGACCGGTATGCCTCCCAGGTACACGACGAATAGACCGCGCCTGAGCGCGACCAGGATCAACAACAAGAAGAAGGAGCAAATCCCATGACACGCAAAACGATCAAGCTGCTGAACACGCAGGAAACCGTGACGCTGCTCACCCTGAAGCTGGGCACCCCCGTCGCGTGGGCCGCCTGGCTGGCGGACATTCGTAGGAATCCCCGAGAGGGCGTCCCGGTGCCAAGCCTCCACGGGCTCCGACTGCGCCCATATGCCCAGCACGGACTTGTTGCCCTCTATCGGCCCTGCGACTTGAAGGACTTCATCGACGCCGTGCGCGCGGCCGACCCCAGTATCAAGGTCGCTAGTAAACCAGCGTTCTACGTCGTGGACGACCACGGCGAGCTGCAGCCCTGGCAATGGCGCAAGGCGCGCCCGATCACTACCCCCACCAAGCCCGCAACGCTGCTAAAGCGTGCGGCCTGATCATCATCACCAACGAGAGGAACCTATGACACACACCAACAAGCACACCTCAGGCTTGAGCGCCCGCGCCATCGACACCAGCGAGTTCGCCGCCATCTACGAAACCTGCGAATGCCTGTTCACCTACGACAACGGAGGCAGTCGGACATTCGTCTTGACGGACTCCAACGGGGTGGACTTCCTCGCTATCCAAGATGGCGCAGACGGTAACGTCGTCATCGTGGAGCTGGCAGATGCCCACGAAAGCGCGCACCACTACGCCCGGGAGGTCTTGAACCGGGTGTTCTAACTCCCATGTAAGCACCCGTGCTTGTCGGCATCCATACGCTCGGCACGGGGAAGATAAAGCCGCTAGAGGGAACCCCACACAGCGGCAGCACCGACAGGGCGCGGCGATGAGTCGTAGTCGTTACAGGGTGCGTGGGGTGAGAGACAGGCGCATGGCTGACTGCGCTGGTGCCCGTCTCGAAACAAGCTGTGACCGTGCGCAGAGAAGAAACCAATACCGACAACCGCCCCGGCGGTGAACAGGTCAGGTGGTCAAGCCAGCCCCCACCCTACAGAGCGCTGTGGGGTAGGGGGACAACTGGCTTCACCAACCCGACAGAAGAGAAGAAAGACAAGAAGGCGCCAACACCAGTAGCCCGGGCCATCAGCGCATCGCGGCTGCGCCGCTCAACCGCATAGGCCATTGCCACCACGGTAGCAGGTCGCTGACCTTGCACCCCCTATCTGTGAAAGGGCCACACCTGATGCCCTTCAAGAAATTTTTTCCCAGATTTTCCAGAAGGGCGCGGTTTTCGCAAACGGGCTCACTACAATGCCGCCGCCCCAAACAACTGACATTCACAACACGATGGACGAACTCAAGCAACGCGCCTTTGCTGCCTACTTCCGTAGCGGTGGGACAGAACAGCCATCCAGCAAATCCGGTTCACAGAAAAGCACCGACGGCAAAGAATACGTCGTGCTGCGCAACGTCAACTCCATCCTTGCCGTGTACCGGGTCAAACCTGATGGTGTTCTGAAACGGCTCAAACGTTACCCGGCTGAGCTTGAAAGCAACTGAGAGGCCGGGACCACTCCCTATAAGAGTGGACCCGCCACGATGGGCATCTCGGGGCTTCAAAAATGCACTCGCGCCAGGAACCGCCCCGGAACACAAGGACAACGCAGCCCTTATAGGTAAAACAGCCGGTTATTCACCCCGGCGCGTCCGGACCTCGCCCAGGTCTTCCTTGCCCTTGCGGTCGCCATGCTTGCGGCCCAGTGCGTCCCGGATCGCCTCGATGCCCCAGTCAATATCGAACCGCTTCACTGCAGGCAGGCCCTCATATTGCACAGCGGCCACCACGGCCCCCTTCTCACTCGTTTTCACCCGCAGGTAGCTCGCTGTATTCACATCGCGCTCACCAGGCGGTAGATCGTGCCCCATAAGCGCGTACCGGGCCACCCGTACTAGGGTGGCATCGGCAAAGCCCAGAACCTCAGCAGACACCCGCAGCAGCGCATTGTTCATGTTGTGCCGGAACGAATGGAACACCCGGCCACCATCACGCGGCATGCCCAGCTTCTCCAGCATCTGAGACATTCTCCGGCCCGAGTCTTTGGCGTATCTGGCATCCGATGCAACGCATGAAAGCTCGGGGAACACGCGCCGGAAGCCTTCACGCAGCAACCCATCGCAGTAGTCTAGGAAACCAGCCGCGACCAGCGCCGGATGCAGCGGCACAAGGCGGGCAGATTGCTCATTCTTCAAGCTCTTGTCCGCCGTGGCCTCGTTCACATCCAAGCACCACACACCATCCACTTGGCGCACATCCGCAAGGTAGAGCTGAGACGCTTCTTTCAACCTCAAGCCACCGAACAACCCCAGCAGCGGCAACCAGAACTCATGTGGCCCGCAACGCTCGGCGCCCACAACATGGCGGCCATGACCGTTCACAAACAGAGGCTGCGAAAAGATAGCCTTCAGTTCCTCGTCAGAGAACGGCCCACGCCCGTCATCATCATCACCAGATTCTTTGCGCGCAGCTGCAGCATCCCGGCGCGCCGCTTTCGCATCGGCCTTCGACACTCCCGTCTCGCCTGCCAGGCCCGCCGATGGGTCCGCATCCATGTACTCACGGGCGACTAGCCACGCAAAAAAACGGCGCAACCACTGCATGCGCTCACGCTGCATTTCGGCACTCATCAACGGCCAATCAGGGCGCGCCGCGCGCAGAGCTTCGACAGTCGCCTTCATAGTGGTGCGCTTGACCTCCTTCGGCAGATGGTTCGCATTGCCAGGGAACGTCTTCAACGGCCCATCGCGGTACGTGCGCAGCACATCACCATCAATTTCGCCCAGGCGCAGATCACCCATGAACTCTGGAAACAGCAGCATCCCGGCCTTGCGCTGGCGCTGGTCCATCGTGGAGGTCAGGTTCTTGGGCAGGCCATCGGGGCTTGCACAGTACGCATCCAGCGCCTCAGAAAAGCGTTTGCCCGCCCACTTCCCACCACGGGGCAATGTTGGGGGCTCTGGGGCCGTCACTGCCTTTGCCATCATGCGCTCAGCCGGTATCACGGCTACTACAGCGGCCCGCAGCGCCTCCAGCTCAACAGCCAGCACCTCCAGGCTACCCACCGGTACAACGGGCGCCACATCGGGCACGTAGAGCCACCCTGGCCGTCCTGGCGCCTCCATGCACACCAGCTCAACCGCGCCCAACTCACCAGCCAGCACCTGACCGGCCACGATGGCCGAATCCACCAGGGGCAGCACCTGCCCCACCATCTGCGCGCGGATGCTGTCGTTGGGGGCTCCATTGGGGCTCGGGATCACCACGCCGCCAGCGTGGCCCAGCTCGGCATCGACAGGCTCAAGCGACTGCGACGGCATGAGGAAGCCTTCTGCGGCCCCTGGCGGAATTCTGCAGTGGAGACCGATCCGCCCAGCGCTTGCGGCCCGCACCAAGTCGCCCAGGTCGAAGCCCAGCAGTTCCACCGCACGCCGAAGCGATAGATGCCCGACGGTCACCAGGGCCGGGCCACTGCCGACCAACTTCTGAATATCCACTCTTCCGCCTTCCAGCTCGAAAAGGTGTCGCCGCCACTGGGCCAACAACTCAGACGCGATCACGCGCCCGGCGCGCTTGTCGGTGGTGCGGCATGACTGTACGAACTCGCGCCGCCCTGCCGCCTGGCGCAGCCGCGCCGGAACCGCCAGGCGTGCCCACCACACATCTCCACGCCGATAAAACCCGTCCATGATCCACACCTTGTAGCAGTGTGGTGTAGCAGGACGCCCAAAAGGAAAAAGCCCTGAGTCTTTTCAGACTCAGGGCTTACCTGTTGGTGCGGCTGGCAGGAATCGAACCCACGACCCCTTGGTTCGTAGCCAAGTACTCTATCCAGCTGAGCTACAGCCGCTAAGCTTCGAATTATAGCATGATTTCTTGGCGGTCCTTGAAATTTGCTTTCTTTCTGATTGCTTTCCTGGATCAGGCCATGCAAACAGACAGTCAATTCAACGCAAGCCGAGATTGTAATGCACGATGAAGGTTCCAAAAACAAACTCAGCGATTTGGATCACAAAACACATCGATTGTTGATGGATTCACCCTGCGAGCGAGGGTGGTAGGGCGTGTTGGACTTGAACCAACGACCAAAGGATTATGAGTCTGCCCGGAAACTCTGGCCCAACAACGCTTTGGCACACGCCGCCATCTACAAAAGAATGCGGCTTGCCATGGCCGCAGAGCGCTCTGGTGCTCGCGTTCACAAAGAGTTGTAGAGGATCGCGGCTCCCCAAGAACCGCGGCTTGTTTGGCAGATAGCCTCGCGCTGTAAACTGCCACGATGGTGACTCGCAAGACCCCTCAACAACCTCAAGGTTCAGCCCTCGATAGCCTTGCTGGGTTAGCGGCTCAGGCCGACGCTTTAGCAATAGAAGCAGGGGATAGGAGCAAGCGACAGCCGCCCGGAACGAGGCAACCCGGCAGATTCCGCAGTGCGCCAGAAGATGATCTTGGGCAGCGGATTCAAGAAAACCGCAAAGCAAAAAATCTAACGCAGGGCGATCTGGCCGATCTAACTCGCAGTCTCGACTCTGAAGACAAAGGCATCTCTCGTGCAGTTCTTTCACTGTACGAATCGGGCACCAACCGCCCTTCCCCTCGGGAAATTCGCTTGCTCTGCGAAGCTCTCACGATCACGCCTAACTATCTGATCTATGGCGACGATGCGCCATTTCACGAAAGCAATGACTACCAGAGGTACGGGATGCTCTCCCGTTCAGAGCCTGAAGGCTATGCCTGGATGGCCTACGTGCTGGCAAGCGCGCACCTGAGTCACGCCGAAGCTGCGATGCGCCTGCTGGTTGATCTAGCTCGCGGAACGAACAAGAAGTTCGATCAGGGCGCCCAAGAACGAGCCAATCAGTTACTGCTCGATATGGCCGACGAGCTACGCAAGCAACGCTAGAACACTCGCGATAAGCAATTTTTCATTTCACTCTTGCAATTAAAAATTGCAAGCGGTATTCTTCGCACATCCTCGAAACAATACATTGCAATCTCGCAATGATGCATTTCGCGGAATGACGAAGGAATCGTATGAGTGCATCAAAAAGGGGCGTCACGCCCGAGCAACTGCGCCAGGCAGCCAAAGACCTCAACCTAACGGTTGCGGCAATTGCAGAGGGGACCGGCCTGTCCAAGGCCTACATCAGCGAGTTCCGCAACGAAACTCGCAATCTCTCTGCCTCCCAGCAGGCCCAACTGCGCACCTACCTCGAAGCCCAATACGAGGAACAGGGCCAGGACTTCCCCGAAGCGCAGGACACCAGCGACCAAGACCTGCTGCAGGGCCTGGGCGGCATGGTCAAGCGCATCACGCGCCCTGCCATCCTGCTGTCTGAGGATGTGCCCGCAGCCCAGGCGGAAAAGCTCGCTGACCTGATCGAGGCCAACCGCCTCAAGGTGGGCGACATCCTGAACACCGAGTTCGCCACGGGTGGATTTTTCGGTGGCGAATTCTCGGAAGCCACCGAGAACGCGATCCGCGAAATCTTCGCCCTGCTGGCCTTGAACTACGTGGCCATCCTGATGCTGCAGGGCCGGAACATCGCCCGCAAGCTGCCCGAAGGTGCCCAGCCCAAGACCATGGGCGACTGGCTGTCGGGCTACCTGGCGGCATCGCCGCTGGCCGACCTGCTGCCCGAGGCTGACCCTGCCGATGCCGAAGCGGAGGCAGCATGAACACCTTCACCACGCCTATCTCGATGGTCGCCGGCTCTGGCAAGGGCGCAGCCCTTGCCGCCGGCGTGATCGGACTGCTTTTGATGCTGGCGCTTGCGTCCAAGAGCGATCCGACAGCACGCAATCAGACCACCGGACGGTGATTTTGATGCGGTCAGAACCTTCAAAACCCAGTTCTGATGCGGGTTTCAGGCCTGTTGCGTCTGCGGCGTTCGCTCGGACAGCAGCGGGCACCGACTGGCCTACGCGCAACGACTGCGGCAGACACGCGCACAGCAGCCAGGCGGCCACCTTTAATGCCGAACAGGGAGCCTTCGCATCCCCCCGCCCTGCCCAGACGTGGCGCCACAAGGCGCCGACCGGGGCACCCGCTTGCACGCCAGTGCATGCGGGGGGGGAGGGAACCAGGTCCGCCAGGGCGGTGGATCAGGCAGACGGCGGCGGGTGGATCGCCAGGGCCACGCTACCCGATGGCCGGTGCAAGCGCTTCCGCCAGCTGCAGTGTTTCGACGGCTATGTGGCCGTTTGGCGCGCTGCCGGTTTTCTCCTGACCTGGCAGGACCCCCGCACGGTTTTCATCACGCGCGGTGGGCTGGACGCAGGGCCACAGCGCCCCGCTGCAGACCAGGCCCAGGTCAGCCCATCAACACACCACACAGAGACTCTGAATCATGGTCAAGCTCGATTTGGGCATTGCCAAGCTCGATTGGTACGTGCTTTCCAACCCATCGGCCAACACCGGCCCGTTCTCGTTCTCCATCGACCACGAGGGCGTCTTCCTGTTCCTCAAGCCCGTACAGCTCGCGCTGCTGTGGCCCTGGGTGAAGGTATGAGCCAGAAGCCCGCACAGCCCGCCTTCGCCTGGTGGACCACCCCCACCACCCGCGCGTTGCATCGCACGCCCACACAGCCTGCCACGGGCGTGCATCGCCGTCCCTTTTCTGGCGCAAAGACCGCGCCTCATTGCCCCCCGGAGGCTCGCCGTGCAACAGCACAAATTCTCCCCTTCACGGGCAGTAACACCCCGTATGAGTCTCATGAGTGAGACAGCAGCCAGCGAAGCGCAGCAGCTCATGGGACTCGATACGGTACGGATCAAAAGCCCTTACATGCCCCGCAACGTCGTGGACAAGGTCAAAGCCCAAGGGCAGAGCTACTGCCAGGTGCTCAACGAAACCGGCGAGCTGCTGTGGGAAGTCACCCGCACCAACCTCAAGGGCTCCTACGAATCGCGGATCATGGTCAAACCCATGTACGAGGACTGCCAGAAGTCCAAGAGCGGCAAGCCCGAATGGCACCCTAGCCCGCCCTATCTGATCGTGGAGTGCTCAGTCCCAAAGACCATGTACGGCCAGAACGTCTATGGGGTGATCGAGGACCTGCAGACGGCCTGCGAGAACGTGCGCACGCTTCTGCAGCAGCTCATGGGCATTGAACTGCCCCACACCGGCAATTGGACCGTCCAGCGTGTGGACTGGGCCGAGTCCTTCCAGTTGCCCTACCAAGCCGTGCAGGAGTTTTTCGAGGGCATCTACCACGTGGCCTTTCCACGCCGGAAGATGCAGAAGTACGGAAACGAGTCCATCTTCGTCCCGGGCACCACCACCACGATCAAGCTGTACCACAAGGGCCCCGAGTTCCAGAAGAACGACCGCAAGCGCTTGGCCTGGGTGTTGACCAACGCATTCAAGGAAGCCGCTCCGCGTGACGCGGCACCCGACTGGGCCCAACGCCAGGCCTATCGCAAGGTGGCCGCTATCCAGCGGCTGGCAAACAACCGGTTGCGCGCAGAGGTGGAAGTACACGCGGAGAAGCTCGATTACGACTTCGGTCACAAGCCCAAGGTGCGCGAGGTCACCACCGACTACCTGCAGGCCGTCTTTGACAAGGAAATTGCCCGCCTGATGCGCGAGGGTCGTGATGGTGTGAACGTGGTCCGTTCCAGCCTGGCGGTGCGGGATCGCGTAGAAGCCCTTCACTCACCGGAGCTGGCCGCCCGCTTGCACGGTTTCTGGCTGGGTCTTGCCACCCATGGCGAGGAAGACATGAAGAAGCGCGTCACTCGACCGACCTTCTACCGCCTTCGCAAACAACTCGAAGAAGCTGGCGTGTCCTGGCTCGCCACCGACATGCAACTCATTGAGCGTCAGGGGCAAATGCTGCCCGTTGATTTCTCCCCCGTTCGTGCAAACGCCAGGCGCTGTACCAGCCTGGTGCGCGAAAGACCCGCGTTCGACTACCGAAGCGGACTACTCCAACTGGCCGCCTAAGGCCTTCTCCCCAAAGGAAATCATCATGAGCGAAACCGTCCTCGTATTGCGTGCCGACCGGTACGAATTCACCAGCGAAAAAACCGGTGAAATCATCAAGGGCGCCAACGTCTATTTCATCAGCGACACCCAGGTCGAGACACCCAACGCGGTAGGCGACAAGCCGATGAAGGTTGCCATCAGCGACGAGGTGTTCAACGACATCAAGCACTACGGCGCCCCGGCCATCTACGACATC
>NZ_QAIM01000284.1:0-4324 GCF_003061035.1 Acidovorax sp. HMWF018 | reverse complement strand
GGGAGCCCCCAGACCCCATAAGCCCATGGCGTGACAGCCAGGCCCCGGCCCGCCACCATGCACGCGGAGCCCGCTGAGTGAACTTTTATAACCATGACAGGAGACAAACCCATGCCCTTCCACCCCCTGATGTCCCGCCGCACCTGGCTCGGCGCCGCTGCGCTGGCCGCCGCCTGCACTGGCACGACCGCCTTCGCGCAGGCCTACCCCAACAAGCCCATCAAGATCGTGGTGCCCTTTGCCGCAGGCGGCGCCACCGACGTGCTGGCGCGTGTGCTGGCCGAGAAGATGGCCGTAGGCCTGGGCCAGCCCATGGTCATCGACAACAAGCCCGGTGCGGCCGGCATCATCGGGACCGACGCGGTGGCCAAGGCGGCGCCCGATGGCTACACGCTGCTGCTGGGCCTGAGCAACTCCATGCTCACCAACCAGTTCCTCTATACCAAGCTGCCCTACAGCCCCGAGAAGGACATCGCGCCCATTTACCAGATCGCCATCGCGCCGCTGGTGCTGGTGGCGCACCCGAGCGTGACCGCATCCACGGGGCCCGAACTGCTCAAATACGTGGTGGCCAACAAGGGCAAGGTGGCCTATGGCTCGTACGGCACGGGCGCGTATCCGCACCTGGCCGGGGCCTACATGAGCCTCACGCAAAACGCCGACATGAGCCACGTGGCCTACCGGGGCGAGGCGCCCATGGTGCAGGACCTGCTCGGCGGCCAGATCCAGATCGCGTTTGCCAGCGCGCTGCAGGTCAAGCCCCACATCGAGGCGGGCAAGCTCAAAGCCATTGGCGTGAGCGGCGAGCGCCGCATGGGCACCCTGCCCAATGTGCCCAGCCTGGCCGAACAGGGCCTGAACGACGAGGCCTACCGCGTGGCGGGCTGGCTGGCGTTTGGTGCCCCCGCAGGCACGCCGCCCGCCATCCTGGAGCGCATTGCCGACGAGGTGCGCAAGGCCACGCAGCTGCCCGATGTGGCCCAGCGTATTGCGGCAATGGGCTTTGATGTGCAGAACAGCTCGCCCGCGCTGTTTTCCGCCGCGATTGCGAAGGAACGGCCGGTGTGGGAGCGCTTGATCAAGGCGTCCGGCGCGAAACTTGACTAACCCCCTGAGGCGCTGCGCGCCTTCCCCCTGAAGGGGGACGCCGCCAGCGCGGCCCTTGCGCGGCGGCACTGGCATGGCGTCACGCCCTGAGGCGAGCAGTCAGGAGAAACAGGGCGGCTGGAACCAAGGACGGCCAAGCACCCCACGGATAGGACAATTTCAAATAAAACAGGCTCCTGCGCTTTTCCCCAAAGCGCAGGTAGCTATGTTTTTTGCATCGACTTCGCCCGCTGCGCCGCAAACGCCACATACCAGTCCAGGCACCCCGGATTCGCCATCGCGTCCTTGTTCACCACCTTTTCGATCGGCTGGCCCAGCAGCAGCTTCTTGATGGGCAACTCCTGCTTCTTGCCGCTCAGCGTGCGCGGCACCTCGGCCACGGCAAAGATGTCGTCGGGCACAAAACGCGGACTTAAAGCGGTGCGCACGGCACCGTTGATGCGCGAGCGCAGGGCATCGTCCAGCGCGTAGCCCGGGCGCAGCACCACAAACAGCGGCATGTAGCTCTCGCGGCCCAGGTACTCCAGGTCCACCACCAGGCTGTCGAGCACCTCGGGCAGCGATTCGACCGCGCTGTAGATCTCGCTCGTGCCCATGCGCAGGCCGTGGCGGTTGATGGTGGCGTCAGAGCGGCCATAGATCACGCAGCCGCCGTTGGCGCCGATCTTGAGCCAGTCGCCATGCCGCCAGACTGCTCCCATGCTCGCGGGTCCATCGCCACCGCCGGGCTGGCGGCCGTGGCCTGCGGGGTACATGTCGAAGTAGCTTGACAGGTAGCGGCTGCCGTCCTTGTCGCCCCACAGAAACAAAGGCATCGACGGGATGGGCTGCGCGCAAACCAGCTCGCCCACCGCGTCCTGCACGGGGCGGCCCTCGGCGTCCCAGGACTCCACGGCCGCGCCCAGCATGCGGCATTGCATCTCACCAGCGACTTGTGGCATCTCGCGGTTGCCGCCGATGAAGGCGCCGCAAAAATCCGTACCGCCCGAGATGTTGTTCCACCAGATATCGGAGGTGCCCAGCGCCTCGAACTGCGCCGTACCCCACTCCTGCACCTCAGGCGACAGCGGCGAACCGGTCGTGCCCAAAGCGCGGATGCGCGTCAAGTCGCCATAGTCCGCGAGCGTAATGCCCGCCTTCATGCAGTTGGCAAAAAACGCCGCGCCCGCACCGAAGAAAGTCACGCCCGTCTCGGCCGCAAAGCGCCACAGCACGCCCCAGTCGGGGTGGTCCTTGCTGCCACCGGGGTTGCCGTCGTAGATCACGCAGGTGGTGCCCGACAGCAGGCCGCTGAGCTGCGCATTCCACATCACCCAGCCGGTGGAGCTGTACCAGTGGTAGCGCTCGCCAAAGCTGTTGGGCTCGTAGCTGCAGCCGATGTCGTTGTGCAGCACCTTGAGCTGCAGCGCCACCAGCACCGTGCCGCCGTGGCCGTGCACGATGGGTTTGGGCAGGCCGGTGGTGCCGCTGGAGTAGACGATCCACAGCGGGTGGTCAAACGGCAGCCACATCGGCTCGAAGGCCGCCGCTTCTGCATCGTTTTGGGCGGTAGCGCTAGTCCAGCTTGCCCAGCCGGCTATCGAAACAGAAGCATCCAGATTGCCCAGCAGCACCGCGTGCTGCACGCTGGGCAGGGCCTCGCGCAGCTCGGCCAGCACGGGGCGGCGGTCGTGGTCGCGGCCGCCGTAGCTCACGCCGTCCACGCCGATCAGCACCTTGGGCTCGATCTGGCGGAAGCGGTCGAGCACCGCATGTGTGCCCATGTCGGGTGCGCAGATGCTCCATACGCCGCCGATGCTCACCGTGGCCAGAAAGGCGATCATGGCCTCGGGCACGTTGGGCAGGTAGGCGGCCACGCGGTCGCCCGGCATCACGCCCTGGGCCTTGAGGTGCAGCGCCAGCGACGCGACCTGGCGGCGCAGCTCGGGCCAGCTCAGTTCGCGGTGCTGGCCCTTTTCGTTGCGGCTGATGATGGCAGGCAGGCCCGCCGCGTGGGCGGCATCCACATGCCGCAGCGCCTGGCGTGCGTAGTTGACCTGGGCGCCAGGGAGCCACAACGCGCCGGGCATGGTGTTCTTCGCCAGCACGGCCGTGTGGGGCGTGGGCGACTGCAGCTGGAAGTAGTCCCAGATGCTCTGCCAGAAGGCGTCGAGGTCGGTGGTGGACCAGCGCCACAGGGCGTCGTAGCTGTCGAACTGCAGACCGCGCTGGTCGCGCAGCCAGTTCTGGTACAGGCGGATCTGGGGAATGTAGGGCGGGGTGTTGTGCGTTGTCTCCATGGCGACGCAGGGTACCAGCGGTTCCCGACAGAGGCCAGCCACACCCGTCGCCCGGTTGACAGCGTGGTGATTGCCTTATTTCGCACAATCGTGCTAAATTGCGACCATGGACGCCAAGACTCAGAAAGCCGAACTCACCCGCGCAGCCATCGTCGGCGCGGCGCTGGACCTGGCTGCGGCCGAGGGGCTGGAGTCGATCACGCTGCAGGCCGTGGCGGACCGCGTGGGCCTGTCCAAGAGCGGCGTGTTCTCGCGGGCCGGCTCGCGCGAGGCGCTGCAAAAAGCGGTGATCGAGGAGTTTGGACGCCGCTTTCTGGCCGACGTGTTCGTACCCGCCATGCAGCAGCCCAAGGGCCTGCCGCGCCTGCAGGAGATCCTGCGCCGCTGGATTGCCCGCACGCGCGACGTGGAGGCCTTCACGGGCTGCATCTACACCGCAGGCGCCTTCGAGCTGGACGACCGCGAGGGCGAGCTGCGCGACCTCCTGCACGCTGAAATCACCCGCTGGCGCGCCGCATTGCGCCGCACCGTGATCCAGTCCATCGAGGCCGGGCACCTGGCGGCCGACACATCCCCCGACCAGCTGGTGGGCGAGATCTATGGCCTGATCATGGGCTTGTTGCACGACGTTCGCTTCCTGCGTGATCCGCAGGCAGCGGCACGCACCGAGGCGTCCTGGGCGCGCCTCGTCAAGAGTTACCTCCCCTCCCCCGCTTGATACGCGGTGGTGTGCCAGGGAGTGCTCTTGTTTTTTTATGCCCCAATTTCGCACAACCGTGCGAAGAAAGGAACCACCATGTTGATCATCCTGGGCATCGCCGCCATCGCGGCCGCAGTGGGCGCCATCCGGTCGCTGCGCAGCACCCTCACCAGCCTCCCGCGCAGCAACCGGGACTGGATCTTTTACTGACCGTCCGCCCGGTCCACCTCCCCCATCT
>NZ_QAIM01000283.1:0-2315 GCF_003061035.1 Acidovorax sp. HMWF018 | reverse complement strand
GCTGGGGGGTGTACGGGGGCTCGAAGCAGTCGCGGAAGGTGAAGACCACCGAGGTGAAGAACATGGCTGCCATCATCATGGCAGCGCCCACCATGATGCCACCGGCCATCGATCCCGCAAGCCCCGCCACAGCCAGCAGGGCCGACACGATGCTGACCACCAGCCCGCCCAGCAAAAACACCCCCAGCCAGCCCAGCCCATAGACGAGGAACGCACCAAAGTTGCGCACGCAGGCCACGATGGAGAAGAAAAGCGCCTTGACCGGCGGCACGCCATGCCAGTGCACGAGGCCCGGTGCATGCCAGAACAGCAGCGACAGCGGCAGGTACAACAGCATCGACAGCCACATGGCGCGCTGGAAGTCCGGGTTCTCGGCAATCTCCCGGGTCATGGGCGCGCCGCCCAGGTACACCTGCGCAAACTGACCGCCGTCCAGCAGGGCCGACAGCCCCATGATGCCGAGGAAAGCCACCGCATACAGCACACCCAGCGTGAGCATGTCGCGCAGCCGCTCGCGCCCGGTGCGAAACGCCACCAGCAGCACCGTGGGCATCGGAAACCGCCCTTGCGATGCCTGCGCCGCCGCCACCATCATGGCCAGCGTGGCCGACGGCAGCAGTGCGAGGGCAATGGCCGGGCCCACCAGCGGAATCATCGTGGCCAGCGACATCGCCGCCATGGTCATGAAGAACAGCGCAGCTAGCGCCATGGGCTGCCGCCAGAACGCCCGAACGCCGAGCTTGACCCAGGCCATGCCGGTGCGTGCGGGAACGATGTGGAGTTTCATGAATACGTTGGAAAGGAGGAGAGGCTCGCACCGCCAGCTGTGCCCTGGCGCCAACAGGGGGCGTCGAGCGGCATCGGATGTCGGGTGGGCGAATAAGGCCGAATTTACCCCACCGCCCCAAACCGTTGGCCGGGTCAGGGGTTAGAGGCTGCTCGCCTGTGGTGGGATCAGCCCGCGTGCACGGGCAGTGCCAGGCGCCCGCGCAGTACGCGTTCGAAGTGCGTGGGGTCGTGGGGCTTGAGCATGGAGGCCTCGCGCGGCAGGTAGAAGTCCCACAGACGCGAGATCCAGAACCGCAAGGCCCCGGCGCGCAGCATGGCGGGCAGCAGTTCGCGCTCGGCCGCCGTCAGCGGGCGCACGGCCTGGTACGCGTCGAGCATGCGCGTGGCGCGCTCGGCATCGTGGGCGCCGGTGGGCAGGTCGATGCACCAGTCGTTCAGGCATACGGCCAGGTCAAACAGCCAGGTGTCCACCCCTGCAAAGTAGAAGTCGAAGAAGCCCGTCAGCTCTTCACCCTCGAACATCACGTTGTCGCGGAACAGGTCGGCATGCACGGGCCCGCGTGGCAGGGCGGCATAGGCGGAGCTGGCCGCCACATGGTTCTGGTAGGCCAGCTCGGACCGCAGCAGTGCGGCCTGCGCAGCGTCAATGTGGGGCAGCACCACCGGCACCGTCTCGTTCCACCAGGGCAGCCCACGCAGGTTGGGCTGGTGGCGGTCAAAGTCGCGGCCCGCCAGGTGCATGCGGGCCAGCATGGTGCCCACGGCAGCGCAGTGCACGCCCTGTGGGGCCAGCTGGCTCTTGCCGCGCAGCTTGTTGACCACGGCGGCGGGCTTGCCGCACACGGTGTGCAGGATGTCGCCGTTCTTGTCGGCACGCGGGTCGGGCACGGGCACGCCGCCGTGCGCCAGGTGCTTCATCAGGTACAGGTAGAACGGCAACTGATCGGCCGTGAGGCGCTCGAACAGCGTCAGCACGAACTCGCCCTGGTCGCTGGTCAGAAAGTAGTTGGTGTTCTCGATGCCGCCCTCAATGCCGCGCAGCTCCACCAGCTCGCCCAGTTGCAAACGGCGCAGCAATTCGCGCGCCTCGGGATTGGAGACTTCGGTAAAAACGGCCATCGCTCAGGGGGTCGAAGAAAAGAGAAGGGGAAGGGGCGGGACAACGGGCGGGGCTCAACCGGTGGCAACGCAGTGCGTGCGCGCCACCCTGCCACCCATCAGAACTTGAACACGTTCCAGACGCGGGGCGCCGTGGTGGTTTCAGCGCCATTGTTGCCACCGGCGCGGCTGCGCGCGCCATCAGGCGACTGCACTTCGTAGGCGGGCAGGTTGCCGGTCTTGGGCTGCACCGAGATGTTCTGGGTTTGCCCGCCGACCCGCAATTCGTCCACACGGCTGCCTGCGTCTTCGATCTGGATGCGCTCCGTGCGCTGGTTGGTGCGACCAGACAGGGGCTCGGGATCGGGCAGCGCATCGCGCTGGTTACCAGCGCCTGCGGTGGTGGCAGCAGGGGATGGGGACGGGGT
>NZ_QAIM01000027.1:0-1783 GCF_003061035.1 Acidovorax sp. HMWF018 | reverse complement strand
GGAAAGTCAATGAAATCAACGGTCTACCCAGACCACCCCCGCGCCAGTGCTAGCTTTGCGTACCGTCACTTATTGCACTGAAAACGAGGAGACCCCGATCCTCGATAGCCAGCCAGGCCAACGATAGTGGGCTCCACGATCAGAATGGACGACTGGCCGGTCGTTGGTATCGACCACCGTTTCAATGGCTGCATCGAGCATCGTGTTGACGAGTTCAGCGTCAGGGCGCGTCCCGATGGTCCAGCTGACGACCAAGCCATCGAAGCAGTCGATGATGGGCGACAGGTACACCTTGCCGGCCGGGATCTGGAACTCGGTGATGACGCGACTGCAGCGTTCGGCGAATCACCGATGACCTGATCACGGCTTGGGAGCTCTATCTGTTCTGCAGTGCGGTCGACGACGTTTCAGCCCGCATTCATCCCAGAGAACGATGCAGGGAAGTTCTCTGCCAGGTAGCTCTCACCCCGCTCCAACACGAAGTAGCGAAAGGCCTCGGCAGCTGGAGACAGCAGCTTGGACAAGGTGTGCACTACGTTCCAGGCGCGCACCACCGGAGCACCTTCCACGTCCAGCACCGTCAGCAGCCGGCTGTTCAGCTCCAGCCCCACGGTATGCAGCGACAAGAAGCTCAGACCCATGCCGGCCATCACGGCCTGTTTGATGGTCTCGTTGCTGGCCATTTCCATGATCACGCGCAACTCGACGTGCTCGCTGAGCAAAAACTTCTCCAGCGCGGCGCGTGTGCCGGAACCCTGCTCACGCACGATGAAGTCGTATTCCTTGAGCAGAGCTGCGGGCATCTGGGCCGCCAGCGCCAGCGGGTGATCGACCGGTGCCACGAACACGTGCGGGTGCGCAGCAAACGGCTCGGCGCGCGTGGCCAGTTCCTTGGGCGGGCGGCCCATGATGGCGATGTCCACCTCGTTGGCGTGCAGCATCTTCACCAGTTGTTCGCGGTTGCTCACTGCCAGACGCAGGTCGATGTTGCCGTGCTCGCGCCGGAACTCAGCCAAGAGATGCGGCAGAAAGTATTTCGCCGTGCTCACCATGCCGATCACCAGAGTGCCGGTCTCCAGTTTCTGTAGTCGGGCCGCGGCGTCTTCTGCATCCTTGAGCGTGGCCAGCATCTTGCGCGCATAAACCAGCATGTACTCGCCCACGGTGGTCAGCGCCACCTTGCGGCCGTTGCGCTCGAACAGGGGCATGCCCACGTGCCCTTCCAGCTCCTTGATCTGCATCGTCACCGCCGGCGGGGTGAGGTGCAGCACCTGCGCCGCCCGCGCAAAGCTGAGGTGGCGCGCCACCTCGCTGAACACGCGCAATTGCCGGAAGGTGGCGTTCTTCATTAAGTAAAACCTTAATCGAAATTCAAGAAATCGTGAATTTACTTTATTTACACCCAAATTTAAAGTCCGCTCCACCCCAGACAAACCTCACTTTTTGGAGCAACACATGAGCAACGCCCCCGTAGGTTCCACCGAGATCAAGGACGCCAAAAAGCGCTACAGCGCAGGCGTGCTCAAGTACAAGCAAATGGGCTACTGGATGCCCGATTACGTGCCCAAGGACACGGACACGTTGTGCCTGTTCCGCATCACCCCGCAGGACGGGGTGGACCCCGAAGAAGCCGCCGCCGCTGTGGCCGGCGAATCGAGCACCGCCACCTGGACGGTGGTGTGGACCGACCGACTGACCGCCTGCGACAGCTACCGCGCCAAGGCCTACAAGGTGCAGCCGGTGCCCAACCGCCCGGGCGAGTACTTTGCCTGGGTGGCCTACG
>NZ_QAIM01000282.1:0-3173 GCF_003061035.1 Acidovorax sp. HMWF018 | reverse complement strand
GACGAGCGCACCAAGCGCATGATCCGCCGCGCCATCCTCAAGGCCGTGGCCATCCCCGGCTACCAGGTGCCGTTTGGCTCCCGCGAAATGCCGCTGCCCTATGGCTGGGGCACGGGCGGCATCCAGGTCACCGCGTCCATCATCGGCCCGCAGGACTGCCTCAAGGTCATCGACCAGGGCTCGGACGACACGGTCAACGCCGTCAACATCCGCCGCTTTTTCGAGCGCACCACGGCGGTGGCCACCACCACCCGCACGCGCGAGGCCACGCTGATCCAGACGCGCCACCGCATCCCCGAGACGCCGCTGGCCGAATGCCAGGTCATCGTCTACCAGGTGCCGGTGCCCGAGCCCATGCAACGCCTGGAGCCGCGCGAGACCGAAACGCGCACTCTGCACGGCCTGGCCGAGTACGGGCTCATGCACGTCAAGCTCTACGAAGACATCGCGCGCTACGGCCACATCGCCACCACCTACGACTACCCGGTGCTGGTCAACGGCCGGTACGTGATGGCGCCGTCGCCCATCCCCAAGTTCGACAACCCCAAGATGCACATGAACCCCGCGCTGCAGCTGTTTGGCGCGGGCCGCGAAAAGCGCATCTATGCCGTGCCGCCCTATACGCCGGTGGAGAGCCTGGGTTTTGAGGACCACCCGTTCGAGGTGCAGCGCTGGGATGCTGCCTGCGCCCTGTGTGGCGCCACCGACAGCTTTCTGGACGAGGTCATCACCGACGACCAGGGCGGCCGCATGCATGTGTGTTCGGACTCGGACTACTGCCAGGAGCGCCAGGCGCAGAAGGCCGAAACTGCGCGGGTGGAAGGCGGCGCCGCATGAGCACCGTGCACATCCGCGAAGCCCGGCAGGCAGACCTGGAGAGCGTGCTGGCGCTGTATGCCGCCATTGAAGACAGCCCGGCCGACGTGCTGACCCTGGAAGAAGCCGAGGCCGTATGGTCCCAGTTCGCCCGCTACCCCAGCTACCGCGTGTGGGTGGCCTGCGACCCCGCGCAGCACGGCGCCGTGGTGGGCACCTATGCGCTGCTCGTCATGCACAACCTGGCGCATCGGGGCACGCCCTCGGCCATCGTGGAAGACGTGGTAGTGGCACAGGACCAGCAGGGCCGAGGCATTGGCCGCCAGATGATGGCCCACGCCATGCAGCAGGCGCGCGACGCGGGCTGCTACAAGCTCGCGCTCTCGTCCAACGCCCGCCGCAAGGGCGCGCATGCCTTCTATGAATCCTTGGGCTTTGCGCAGCATGGCCTGAGCTTTGTTGTCGAGACCCTCACATGAATCACCCCGAACCTTCTGCGCCGCTGCTGAGCGTGCGCAACGTCAGCAGGCGCTATGGCGACCGCGTGGCGCTGCAAGGCGCGTCCTTTGACCTGTGGCCCGGCGAGGTGCTGGCCGTGGTGGGCGAGTCGGGCTCTGGCAAGTCCACGCTGCTCAACGCCATTGCAGCACGCAGCGCCCCGGACGAAGGCACGGTGCAGTTCCGCCAGCGCAGCGGCGAGCTGCAGGACATCTACGCCATGACAGAAGCGCAGCAGCGCCTGCTGGCGCGCACCGACTGGGGCTTTGTGCACCAGAACGCGGCGGACGGCCTGCGTATGGATGTGTCCGCCGGTGCCAACGTGGGCGAGCGCCTGATGGGCCTGGGCGAGCGCCACTACGGAAAGCTGCGCGCCACGGCCACCGAATGGCTGCAGCGCGTGGAGATCGACGCGGCGCGCATCGACGATGCACCGCGCACGTTTTCGGGCGGCATGCGCCAGCGCCTGCAGATTGCGCGCAACCTGGTCACCCAGCCTCGCCTGGTGTTCATGGACGAACCCACCTCGGGCCTCGATGTGTCGGTGCAGGCGCGCCTGCTGGACCTGCTGCGCCAGCTCACGCGGCAGATGCAGTTGGCGGCCATTGTGGTCACACACGACCTGGCCGTGGCACGCCTGCTAGCCCACCGCATGGTGGTCATGCAGCGCGGCCGCGTGGTGGAGGCCGGCCTGACCGACCAGGTGCTCGACGACCCGCAACACCCCTACACCCAGCTCCTCGTTTCTTCGGTACTGCAGCCATGAACCAGCCTTCCATTGCTCCCATTCTCCAGATGCAAGGAGTGGCCAAGCGCTTCACCCTGCACCACCAGAACGGCATCGAACTGCCTGTGCTTGCCCAGGTGGACCTGACCGTGCAGCCCGGTGAATGTGTGGTGCTTGACGGCCCCTCGGGCATGGGCAAGAGCACGCTGCTCAAGTTGATCTACGCCAACTACCGGGTCAATGCGGGGCGCATCACCGTGCGCGCGGCCGATGGCGCCGTGGTGGATGTGACACAGGCCACGCCGCGTGCGCTGGTGCAGCTGCGGCGCGACACCGTGGGCTATGTGAGCCAGTTTCTTCGGGTCATCCCCCGTGTGTCGGCGCTGGACGTAGTGGCCGAGCCACTGGCGGAAGACGCCAGGGACGACCCTGCGGGCATCGAGGCCGCGCGCGAGGCCGCCCGCCAGTGGCTGACCCGCCTGCGCATTCCCGAGCGGCTGTGGCACCTGCCGCCCGCCACCTTCTCGGGTGGGGAGCAGCAGCGCATCAACATTGCCCGCAACATGATCAAGCCCAAGCCGTTGCTGTTGCTGGACGAGCCCACCGCATCGCTCGATGCAGCCAACACCGATACCGTGATCGCCATGATCCGCGAGGCGGTGGCGCGCGGGGCGGCCCTGGTGGGCATTTTTCACGACGCGCAGGTGGGCGCCGCGGTGGCCACGCGCCGCGTGAATGTGGGCGACTTTCGGGGAGCATCGGCATGACCGCGACCGTGTTCAAGAACGCCCGCATGGTGCTGCCGGGCGAAGTGGTGTTGGGAAGCCTGCAGGTGGATGGCGGGCGCATTGCGTCGCTGGATAGTGGGGGCACTGCGGCCCTGCAAGGCATCGACCTGGGGGGCGACTACCTGCTGCCGGGCTTGGTCGAAATCCACACCGACAACTTCGAGCGCCACCTGATGCCGCGACCCAAGGTGCAATGGGCCGAGATGCCCGCACTGCTGGCGCACGACGCCGAGATTGCGGCCGCAGGCATCACCACGGTGCTGGATGCGCTGGGCGTGGGCGAGGCCGATATGGACAGCCTGCGCGGCAGCGCCTGGAACCGCGTGCTCGACACTATCGATACC
>NZ_QAIM01000281.1:0-11775 GCF_003061035.1 Acidovorax sp. HMWF018 | reverse complement strand
CGTAGCACCCCGTGCGCGGGCAGCCTGGCCAGCCGATGCCCAGGAGGCCCCTATGACCGCCCACTTCCTTTTCTCTGCCGCCAACACCGACGCCGCGCTGTGCGGCGTCACCCGGCAGTCGCTGGCTGTGCGTGCCGGCGCCTTGGTGCGTACGTTCTGCCTGATGGGTGTATTGGCTGTGGCTGCGCTGGGCCCCCATGGTGTTGCGCTCGCCCAGTCGGCGGCAGACCCCGTGGCGGACCTGGGGCCGCTTACCCAGCGCTGGCTGGACGATGCGTTGGCCCGCAACCCGTCCTCCGCGCTGCCACTGCGTATGGAAGTGAGTGTTGGCTCACTGGACTCGCGCCTTCGGCTGGCGCCCTGTGCGCGCGTTGAACCCTATCTGCCCGTAGGTGCCCGCCTGTGGGGCCGGACCCGTCTGGGGCTGCGCTGTGTGGAGGGCGCCACCGCATGGAACGTGTTTTTGCCCGTCACCATCAAGGCGTTTGGCCCGGCCTGGGTGTTGACCAACAATGTGGCGCCCGGTGCCGTGTTGACGGCCAATGACGCCACAGAGGCCGAAGTGGACTGGGCGGCCGATTCCTCTCCCGTCATGGCCAATCCCGACCTGTGGGTAGGGCAGACCGCGGCCCGCCAACTGGTGGCGGGGCAGGCGGTGCGCCAGGCCATGGTGCGTGCCCCCCTGCTGTTCAAGGCCGGTGCGCAGGTGAAAGTGGTGGCCCAGGGGCCGGGCTATGCGGTCAGCTCTGCGGGCCAGGCGTTGACCGCAGGCTCTGTCGGGCAGACTGTGCGCGTGCGCATGGAGAATGGCCGCATCGTAAGTGGAACTGTGAATGATTCTGGGACAGTGGATGTCACTCTGTGATGACGCCCCGGTAATAAATGGCTAAAGTCCGGGCCAAATGGGTCGAAAACATTGCTACTGATGCCCCACATCCAACGGGGTGGTGGAGAGAGCGATGAAGATAGGTCAAACACCGGAACTGCCGGGCGGGTTGCCGCCGACGGGGCTTGCCAAGCAAGCCAAGGCCCCAGCCAGCGCTGCTGAAGGAGCCACCAAGGACGCACTGATGGCGTCATCCGCCGGTGTGCCTGTCACTGTGTCCACCGCGGCCCGGGCGCTCAGCCCTGCCACCCGCAGCACGGCAGATTTTGACGCAGGCAAGGTCAAGGCAGTGCGCGCTGCCATCGAAAAGGGCGAATTCTCGGTCGACGCCGAAGCCATTGCCGACAAGCTGTTGTCCAACGCCCAGGAGATCCTGTCCCGCTCGCGGGGTTGACCGGCGTTTTGCTCCCGGGCGCAATCCATCGCACAATGCGCCATGTCTCTGGAAGAATCTCTCTCGGCTGTTGAGCAGCTGATCGAACAAGTCTCTGCCGCACTTCTCGCGGCCGACCCCACCTCCCTGGAAAAAAACAGCACGGCCTTGCGTGATGCAGCGGCCGATTTCTCGCGTGCGCTGGAGCAGGCGGCCGCGCGGGGGTTGCCCTTGCCAGCGTCGCTGCAAAAGCGCGCGGATGCGATCCGCAGCATGCTGATACTGCACCGTGAAAGCCTGGCCCGGCTTGCTGCCAGCACGGACCGCCAAGCCGCCGGCCTGTTGCCCCCCAATGCGGCGGCTACCTATGGCGATGGCCTGGGGGCGCGCGGAGCCGCGCCGGGTGTGGCGCGCATCTACCGCTCTGCAGGCTGAGCGGCATCCATTGTTCTGAAGGGGTTGTGGGCCCGGTCGCGAAATGCGGCGGCCCGTAACCCTATGGCCCTGCGCAACGACCTGCGCGGCGCCTGGTGTTCGCCGGTGGGGGCGCTCAGTGCGCGCGCATCTTGGCCCGCAGCCGGGCAATGGACTGGCTGTGCAGCTGGCACACGCGCGACTCGGTAACGCCCAGCACGGCAGCAATTTCCTTGAGGTTCATGTCATGTTCGTAGTACATGCCCATGATGTGCTGCTCGCGCTCCGGCAGGGTTTTGATGGCGTTGACCAGTGACGTCTTGAGTCGTTGATCACGCAGCAGCTCCACCGGGTCAGCCGCACTGTCGGCAACGTGGCGGTCCAGAAACCCATCCTCGTCGTCGTTGCCATGCGTCATGTCTTCGAGGTACACCAGCTGGGTGCCCCGGACCTTGCCCAGAAGGTTCTGGTAGTCCGCCAGGCTCATGCCCATTTCGCTGGCTATTTCGGACTCCAGCGGGCTGCGTCCCAGCTTTTGCTCCAGCCGGTGCACGGCATGCTCGATGTCTTTCTGGCTCTTGCGCGAGCTGCGGCTCATCCAGTCGCCCTCGCGCAGCTCGTCGAGCATGGCGCCCCGGATGCGTTGGGTGGCAAAGGTTTCAAACTGCACGCCCTGTGCCACTTCGTAGCGCGACAGGGCTTCGGCCAGCCCCATCATGCCGACCTGGATCAAGTCATCCAGTTCGACATTGGGAGGCAGCTTGGCGATCATATGGTGCGCAATCCTCCGGACCAGCGGTACATGCTGGCGGATCATGGCATCGCGATCAAGCTGGCCTTTGGCGGTGTACATAGAGAGAGTGTTATGCACTGGTAGGGCGGGTATGCGATCTTGTTCTGGAGCCGCTTGGGGGTGCCATCACCCGATCTTTTTCCGCCGCCCGGGGCCAGCAACTTGCCAGACCGTGGGGAGCGTTTCGGGTCAACGTGCGTACATAGAGGTGCATCACAGGCTCTGGTCAGTGGCTCCGGACAAAATGCGCAGGCATGCCTGTCAAGTTGCTGGGTGTCAGCGCAGCCAGCGCTCCGTTCATAGTGCCCGCATTTTCCAGCAGTTGCAAGGCCAGGCGCTGAAGCTCCTGGGGGTTCTGTGTGGCAATGGTGGTGGTTCGTATCGGGCCGCCCAGATGGCGCTCGGCACATGCCTGCAAGGTCATCAGCTGGGACTGGGCCTTGCGGCGTTCGGCGGCGGTGTTGCCGTGCAGCAAAGCGGCTACCATGCAGGGCAAGCCAGTGTGTAGCGCAATCTGCTTGAGGCTCTTGTAGCTGGTCATCACGCCCGCTGCGCCACTGCCCATGACCACCAGCGGCACCGTAGCCGTGTGGGTGAGCAGGGGCCCCAGGGTGGAGGCTGGTGCGTGAATCACCATGAGGCCGTAAGTCCTGAAGCAGGGCAGCAAGCTCTCCATGGGCGAGCGTATGCTGCCGCTGGCCTTGCGGCTCAGGTGCTGCAGCCCCTTGGCCGCTGGAATCACGGCGAGGGAGGATGCGGTGGCGCCCAGGTTCAGGCTGGCGCCGTCATTCCACGTTGCATGTTGCAGCAGGTGCAGCAGCCCGGGGCTGTCGTCGGACTCCTGCGCCGTGCCGTCGAGTACCACCACCGGATAGCCCAGCCGCTGCAGGCTGGCGCAGATCTGCCATAGCGTTTCCAGGCCGCTCGCCGTGTTGCCCTGGCTGGCGACTGCCAGCAGCCGCAGCTCTGCCTGCGGGGTGAGGCTGTGCAGGCTGGCCGCCTGGTGAAAACCCAGATCAAGCATCGACCAGCCCCCCCTCCGTCACGGTGTCAGGAGAGTGCGAGAAGAAGAAGTTCAGGTCCGTGGCCTTGGGGTCGAAAGCCGACTTCGCCGGCGACCGCATGGAGGCGCTGATGAGCTGGTGGGCGTTGGCACGCTCCCAGTCCTCGGGCACGCGCTGGCCGTTGGTCACGCCGCGCAGCACCATCTGGTGGCGGATCAGCGCGTCGATGGCAGGACCCAGCTTCACGGCCTCGTCCACCTTGGACAGGATGGCCTGTTGCGAGCCGTCGGTTTTGAAGGCGGTCAGCACGTCATCCAGCGTGTCGCCATGGCAGCCGGCGTTGAGTACCAGCAGGCGGTTCACATGGGGCAGGTCCAGCACATCCAGCATGTCGCGCTTGCGGGGGTCCCTGGGGGCCACGCCGGTGGTGTCGATCAACACCATTTTCTTGCCGCTGAGCAGGCCCAGCAGGTCTTGCAGCGCGGCACGGTCGTGCGCCAGGTGGGCCACGATGCCCAGCATGCGTCCGTATGTGCGCAGTTGTTCGTGCGCGCCCACACGGTAGGTGTCCAGTGTGATCAGCCCCACACTGCCGGGGCCGTGGATGCGGGCGCACATGGCAGCCAGCTTGGCGGTGGTGGTGGTCTTGCCAACACCCGTAGAGCCCACCATGGCGAAGATGCCGCCTTGTTCGTAAAGTGGGGGATCGGTCTGGTCGGTCTTAAGGTTGCGTTCCAGCACCTCCATCAGCCAGCGCACCGATTCGCCCGCCGACAGGTCTTCGGGCATGCGTTCGAGCACGGCGCGGGCCAGCGACGGGGAGTATCCGGCACGGATCATCTTCAGCATCAGGTTGGACTGGATCGGGTTCTGGCGCGCCTGCCCCAGCCAGGCCAGCGTGTTGAAGCGGTCTTCGATCAGCTCTTTCATCGCGTGCAGCTCGTTCATCACGCTCTGCTGGTTGTTCGACTGGATCAGGTGGGCGCTGGGGGTTTCCTGCCGGCGGCGCGGTGGCTCGGGCGGGATGTCCATCGGGATCGTGCGCAGCGGGTTGTGGCGCGCCACCGAGGGCGCGGGCATGCGTTCACGTTCTGGTTCCTGGTCGCGGCTGCGTTCAGACAGTGTCTGGGGTTCCGAGGGGCCATTCAGTGCCTCGTGGCGGCGGCGCAGCATGCGTTCGCGCACATAGTCCTGGAACGACAGCGTGCTCATGGCCAGCTGTTCGGTGTCTTCCTCGACCGGGTTGCGGCCCAGGCCCGACGCTGCTGCCGATTGGCTGGCGCGCTGGGGGGTGCTGCGCGCAGTGCTGGGCGCCAGCAGGGGCGGATTGGACGAAGCGGTGGGCGCACCACCATCCAGAGCCGACAGCGTGTCCTCGGCCGTGGCCACCACTTCCACGCCGTTGGCCGTGGGGCGGTTGGACAGGATCAGCGTGCCGTCGCCAAAGGCCATGCGCGCCTTGGCCAGAGCCTCCCGGGAGGTGGGGGCGGTAAAGCGTTTGATGTTCATGCTGATGCACCTTTAAGGATCGGCCCAATACGGATGGTGTGGGTCTCTGGAATTTCACTGTGTGCCAGCACCTGCAGGCGGGGCGCTACGCGGCGCACCAGGCGGGAGATGGCATTGCGGATCTGGTCGGGAACCAGCAGGCAGGCGGGCAGGCCCATCTCTTCCTGCTTGAGGGCCACTTCGGCGGCCTTTTGTGTGAGGATGTCGGCCACGCCGGGGTCGAGCGCGGGGCCTGCCGTATTGCCCAGGGCTTGCACCAGCAGGCGCTCCAGGCCGGGCTCGATGGCAATGACGTTGAGCTCGCGGGTGGGGCCGTAAATCTGCTGGACGATGGCGGGCGAGAGCGCAATGCGCACGCGGCGGGCCAGCTCGACGGGGTCCGAGACGCCACCAGCATGCTCGGCCAGCGTTTCGATGATGGTGCGGATATCGCGGATGTGCACAGACTCTTCCAGCAGCAGCTGGAGGACTTTCTGGAACGTTGCGATGGAGACCATTTTCGGAACCACTTCTTCGATGAGCTTGGGGGCCAGCTTGGCCACGTGTTCCACCAGTTGCTGCGTTTCCGTGCGACTGAGGAGCTTGGCGGCTTGCACTTGCATCAAGTGTGACAAATGGGTGGCCATCACGGTTTCGGAATCAACGACGGTAAAACCGGCCATTTGTGCGGCTTCCTTTTGCCGATCGTCGATCCAGTGTGCTGGCAGGCCAAAGGCAGGGTCGGTGGTGGCCGTGCCGATCAGCGGCGTGGTGATGCCGCCGGGGTTGATGGCCAGGAACATGCCGGGGAAGGCTTCGCCCTCGCCCACCACCACGCCGCGCAGCGTGATGCGGTAGCCGCTGGGCTTGAGTTCGAGGTTGTCACGTACGTGCACGGCAGGGGGCAGGAAGCCGACTTCCTGTGCAAACTTGCGGCGCACGCCCTTGATGCGGGTGAGCAGGTCGCCCTGGCGGCTCTTGTCCACCAGGCTGATGAGTCGGTATCCCAGTTCCAGGCCCAGCAGGTCCACGGGCTGCAAGTCGTCCCAGGTGGCTTCGCCATCGGTGGCGGGTGGCGGTGGGGCTTCGACCACCGGGGGAACCTTCTGGCGCTCATACATCACCCAGGCGCCGTAGCCCAGCAGGCTGCCCATGGTCAGGAACACCACATGTGGCATGCCGGGGATCAAACCCAGCAGGATCAGGATGCCCGCCGTCACACCCAACACGCGGGGCGACATGAACAGCTGCTGAACGATCTGGCGGCCCATGTCGTGGTCCTTGCCCACGCGCGAGATCACCATGGCGGCTGCCACCGAAATCAGCAGGCCGGGAATCTGTGCCACCAGCGCATCGCCAATGGCCAGCAGGATGTAGCTGTCTGCGGCCTGCTTGGCCGACAGGTCGTGTTGCAACACACCAATGGCGAAGCCGCCAATGATGTTGATGAGCAGGATCAGGATGCCCGCCACGGCGTCGCCGCGCACGAACTTGGACGCGCCGTCCATGGAGCCGAAGAAGTTGGCTTCTTCCGCCACTTCGGCGCGGCGACGCTTGGCTTCTTTTTCGTCGATCAGGCCGGCATTCAGGTCGGCATCCACCGCCATCTGCTTGCCGGGCATGGCGTCCAGGGTGAAGCGCGCCGACACTTCGGCAATGCGCTCGGCGCCCTTGGTAATCACCACGAAGTTGATCACCACGAGGATCGCAAAAACGATCAGGCCGACGGCGAAGTTGCCGCCGATCAGGAAGTGGCCGAAGGCCTCGATCACTGCACCCGCTGCGCCAGGGCCCTGGTGGCCTTCGAGCAGCACCACGCGCGTAGAGGCCACGTTCAGCGACAGGCGCATCAGTGTGGTCAGCAGCAGCACCGAAGGGAATGCCGCGAAGTCCAGCGGACGCAGCATGTACGCCGCCACCATCATCACCATCAGCGCGACGGCGATGTTGAGCGTGAAAAATGCATCCAGCAGCCACGGGGGGATGGGAAGCACCATCAGAGCCAGAATCGCCACCACCAGCAGTGGTGCCGACAGGCCCTGCAGGGCGCTGGCATTGGTGCCCGCCCATTGCTGCAAAGACTTTACAGAGGTGTTCATACGGCAGCACCTTGCACCGTGGTGCGGTTCAGCGGATCGAGTTCAGGCGGCACGAAAGGCTCCACCAGGCTGTCGGGCATGCGGCCTTCGCCACGCAGGGCCGCCTTGAGGCGGTACACATAGGCCAGCACCTGGGCAACGGCGGTGTAGAGCGTCGCGGGGATGGCCTGGTCCAGCTCGGCATGGGCATACAGCGCACGGGCCAGCATGGGCGACTGCAGCACGGGCACGTTGTGCTCCTTGGCCACGTCGCGGATCTTCATGGCGATGAGGTCGGTGCCGCGCGAGATGACCTGGGGCGCACTCATGGTCTTCTCGTCGTATTTGAGGGCCACGGCGTAGTGGGTGGGGTTCATCACCACAAAGTCGGCCTTGGGGACGGCGCCTACGCTGGCCCGGTCGGCGATCTCGCGCTGCTTCTGGCGGATGCGGCCCTTGGTGTGGGGGTTGCCGTCAGACTCCTTGTGCTCCTGCTTGACTTCCTCGTGCGACATCTTCAGTCGTTCCTTGAAGAAGAACGCCTGCAAAGGCACATCCACCAAGGCAGCCAGAAACACGACCAGCAGCAACAGGCTCATGCCCGAGGTCAGCCAGTCTGCAATCTGGCGAATGGCCAGCGGCGAGGGTTGCAGCACCAGCATGGCGACCGTTTCGAGGCTGTTGCCCAGGAACTTCCAGGCCACGTAGGTCAGGATGGCGGTCATCAGCACCATCTTGGCCACGTTGGCCATCTGCTGCTTGGAAAACAGGTTGGCCAGTCCGGAGATCGGGTTGAGTCGGTTGAACTGCGGTGTGATGGGCTTGGCACTGAGAATCCAGCCGCCCGCCCCGATGGCGCTGATCAGCCCCGCAGCGCTGGTGAGGGTGGCAAACACCGTGCTGGCCACCAAGCCCACGATGACCATGTCCTGCAGCCGCGAGAGCATGGTGCCTGGCGCCATCACCGTGGCCGCATTGAACGCCAGCTGCTGGCTCATCGCCCACTGCATGCGGTCCATCAGCTGTGGGGCCAGCAGCAGCATGCATGCGGCGCCCGCGCCCAGGATGGCCAGGTGCGACAAGTCGCGCGAGCGTGCCCCTTGGCCGTCTTCGCGCGCTTTTTGCAGCTTGCGTTCTGACGCGGGGAGGCTTTTTTCTTGGCTGGATTCCATGGTGGCATGACGGCTGGTGTCATGCCATTGTCGTGAGCGACCTGGAAATCTAAAGGCTGATAAGGGGGCTGCAGCCCCCTCTTTTCGGTGGTGCCTGGGGTGTGTCTAGTGGCGGGCCCTTGTCTGACCCGCACCGTGGATTGCTGCCATTATTTTCAGAAATGATAGCAATCAAGGCATATTGCACTAGCGCCCTGGGGCTGCTGGACTGAAAACGGAGCGTCAGAAGCCCAAACTGGCCAGCAGGTCGTCCACCTGGGACTGGTCGGTGACCACGTCGGGGGTGTTCTCCGGGTCCACCACCGGGCCCTGAAGATGCGCTGCGCGGGCGGGCTCGGCGGGCACCTGGGCGCTGGGCGGAGCCGTCTGGATTAGCAGTTGCACCAGCTGCTCTTCAATGGTGGCTGCCAGGTTCACCACGCGCGCAATCACCTGGCCGGTGAGGTCGTGAAAATCCTGCGCCATCATGATTTCGGTGAGGTGCGTGTCGGCTTCCTTGGTCACGCGCTCCACGTCGGTCAGAAAGTTGAAGATCTCGCCTTTGGCCACGGCCGCCACCGGGTCCGCCACCAGCGAGTTGACGACCCGGCGCGTTTCCGCCGCAATGTAGTCGTGCTGGGCCTTGGCCTGTTCGACGCGGTTGAGCACCTTCTCTGCCGCTTCTCCCGTCAGGCGGGCGATATAGGAAAGTCGGCTCTGCGCGTCGGGCAGCTCGCCCATGGAGCCGCGCAGCTTGTCGGCATAACCCAGCTCGTTGAGCGAATCGTGAAGCTGACGTGTCAGCAGGCCAATCTTGTGATGAACATCGGCAGGCTGGCTGTTGTCCGGTGTGTCGTCCATGGTGTCATAACCCCATCTTCTTCAGAATCAAGGTCACTTTCTCTTCCAGAGTTGCCTTGGTGAAGGGTTTGACGATGTAACCCGCAGCGCCTCCCTGGGCGGCGGCAACGATGTCTTCCTTGCGGGCTTCGGCGGTCACCATCAGGACGGGCAGGTGTTTGAGCTTGTCGTCCTTCTTGATCTCGGCCAGCAGCTGGAAGCCGTTCATGTTGGGCATGTTGATGTCGGTCACCACAAAGTCAAACTTGCTGTTGCGCAGCTTGTTGAGTGCGGCGACACCATCCTCGGCCTCGTCGGCGTCTGCAAACCCACTCTCCTTGAGCAGGTTGCGAACGATGCGTCGCATGGTGGAGAAGTCGTCAACGATCAAAAAACGAAGGGCTGTGGTCACTTGGGACCCTTTCAGTCGAGATTTACTGTAAGCATTGTCATGGGTGGCAGGTTTGGTGACAAGTCGTAACTGTTACCTGCTTGGGGGGGGATTTTCCCGCTTTTCCGTCAACAGTTCTGTGGACGTGATTTCAGGAATCCCTTTGCCCATGAGCCGTTCTTCGGCCTCCCGGGTCAACACCGTGATGGTGATGCGCCGGTTGGAGGGGGAGCGTGGGTTCTTGGGGTCCAGCAGATCACTGGCGGCCAAGCCCACCACGCGGCCCAGTTTAGCGTCTGGCATGCCAGCAGAGACCAGTTCCCGCCGCGAGGCGTTGGCGCGATCTGCCGATAGCTCCCAGTTGCTGTAACCCTTTTCGCTGTTGCCATAAGGTACGGCGTCGGTGTGGCCTGCGAGGCTGATGCGGTTTTCGACGCCACCGAGGGCTGCGCCAATTTCGCGCAGGATGTCGCGCATGTAGGGTTTTACCAACGCGCTACCGCTGTCGAACATGGGGCGGTTCTGGTCGTCGATGATCTGGATCTGCAACCCGTCGGGCGTGATGTCGATGCGGATCTGCGACTTGTACTCATTCAGGCGCGGGTTCTCGGTGATCAGCGCATCGATCTTGGCCTCCAGGGCCTTGATGCGTTCCTGGTCCTGCTTGGCGCGTTCTGCCCGTGCGGCATCGATGCTCATGCGGCGCTGCTTAGCTTCTTCCACATCGGAGCGGCGCACCTGGCCATGCACCTTGGCCAGATCGTTGCCGCCACCGGGGATGACGCTGGAGCTGTTGCCTGCACCGTCGCCACCGGTCATCGCCACTTTGAGCGGCGAAGCGAAATATGCCGCGATGCCCTGCAGCTCACCTTTGGCCGTGGAGCCCAAAAGCCACATCAGCAAGAAGAACGCCATCATCGCCGTCACAAAGTCGGCATAAGCGATCTTCCAGGCGCCACCATGCACCGCGTGGCCGCCTTTCTTGACGCGCTTGATGATGATGGGCTGGAGCTTCTTTTCTGCCATGGTGGTGGTGGGGCGTTACGGCGCGGCTACTGCATTCGCGGCAGCTGCTACTTCTTGCCCTTCACGTGTCCTTCCAGCTCCGAGAAGCTGGGGCGTACATTGGAGAACAGCACCTTGCGGCCAAACTCAATGGCGGTGGCCGGGTTGTAGCCCTGCATGCTGGCGAGCAGGGTGGACTTGATGCACTGCAGTTCCTTGGCGGCGTCCTCGGTCTTTTGCTCGACGAGTCCACCCAGGGGCTCGACCACGCCGTAGGCCAGCAAAATGCCCAGGAACGTCCCCACCAGCGCCGAGCCGATCATCCCACCCAGTACAGAGGGCGGCTGCCCCACCGAGCCCATGGTGTTCACCACGCCCAGCACGGCGGCCACGATCCCGAAGGCGGGCAGGGCGCCTGCCAACCGGGCCAGCGCAGCCACGGGAGCATGGGCCTCCTGGTGGTGGGTATCGATTTCGCTGTCCATCAGCGCCTCGATCTCGTGGGAATTGAGGTTGCCCGACACCATCATCCGCAGGTAATCGGTGGTGAATTCGATCACATGGTGGTCGCTGCCCACCGTGGGGTATTTCTTGAAGATCTCGGATTCGTGGGGCGCTTCCACATCCTTCTCAATGGCCATCAGCCCCTCTTTGCGGGCCTTCTGCAGGATGTCATAGAGCATCGCCATCAGCTCCATGTAGCGCTCTTTCGTGTATTTGGAACCCTTGAGCGCCATCGGCAGTGCGGCCAAGGTGGCCTTGATCACCTTGGGCTGGTTGTTCACCACAAACGCGCCCAGTGCGCCGCCCAAAATGGTGATGATCTCAAACGGCAGTGCCTTGAGAATCACGCTGATATTGCCTCCGTGCATGATGTACACACCGAAGATGCAGCCGAGGCAGACGACGTAACCGATGATGACAAACATGCTTTAGACGTTTAGGGCGGCGGCAGGGGCACGACTGCGCTGGGGAGGGCTGCAGTCCACGGATTGACCGAAGGTTACTGCAAATGTATCGGATTGCAGAACGCGAAATGCCCCAAGAGGGCGGTCAACAGGCTGCTTCTTGGGCGAATGGACGCTGGCCGCTGCCACCGATGGGACGTTGGTGGTCTTGCGCGCGGGGTTGGGAGTGTTCCGATGGCCCTCGGGTGCCCAGCAAGGGGTCTGGGCGGTGTGCATACCCAGGTTTTTGTCAAAGCGTGGCGATGCGCTGATATTTATTGCCTATGTTGCTATCAATTTGATATTGATCTAAGGCAACGCTGATTAAGGTCCACCATTGAGAGGGGTCAAACGTTATCCGCAGATGAAGCAGCAGACCTTGGCAATGGCCGCAGATCAAGACAA
>NZ_QAIM01000280.1:0-3566 GCF_003061035.1 Acidovorax sp. HMWF018 | reverse complement strand
GTGTGGGGCGGCTGGCGGCCCAGGTCGCGCCAGAAAAAGGCGCGCACGCAGTCCACGAGAGTACAGGGTGGGGATTGCAGGGCCGAGGCGGGCAGTGCCTGCGGGCCAGTGGGGGACTCCGCTGGCGGCGGTACGGGGTGTTCCGTTGCCATCACCTGGTCCCTGCGCGGCGTGCCGGGCGGTCTGGATGCCTCGCCCGGGGTGTCAGCCCTGGCGCTGCGCGCGCGAGTGGCTGTGCACAGCCTCCACCAATGCCGCCACATGCTCGGGCGGGGTGAACTGGCTGATGCCGTGGCCCAGGTTGAAGATGTGCGTGGGGCCGGTGGTGTTGCGGTCGGTGTGGGGCTTGCCAAAGCTGTCGAGCACGGCATGCACCTGGGTGACGATCTGCGCAGGCGGCGCAAACAGCACGTTGGGGTCGATGTTGCCCTGCAGCGCCTTGCCGGGGCCGCCCACCTGGCCGCCGACGATGGCGCGCGCCTTGCCCAGGTTGGCCGTCCAGTCCAGACCCAGCACCTCGCAGTCGATGTCCTTCATGTCCTCCAGCCAGATGCCGCCGCCTTTGGTGAAGACAATGCGCGGCACATCGGTGCCATCCACGCCGGTGCGCTTGAGCTGTGCCAGCACGCGCTTGGTGTAAGCCAGGCTGAACTCCTGGAAAGCACCGTCGGCCAGCACGCCGCCCCAGCTGTCAAAAATCATCACAGCCTGTGCGCCCGCGTCGATCTGGGCGTTGAGGTATGCGGCCACGCTGTCGGCATTGATGGCTAGGATGCGGTGCATCAGGTCGGGGCGGGCGTACATCAGGCTCTTGACCAGGCGGTAGTCGTCCGATCCCTTGCCCTCGACCATGTAGCAGGCCAGTGTCCAGGGGCTGCCCGAGAAGCCGATCAAAGGAACACGCCCATTGAGCGCCTTGCGGATGCTGGTGACGGCGTCGAACACGTAGCGCAGCTTGTCCATGTCGGGCACGGCCAGCTCGGCCACGGCCGCTTCGTCGCGCACCACCTTGGCAAAGCGCGGGCCTTCGCCCTCGGCAAACGACAGGCCCAGGCCCATGGCGTCGGGCACGGTCAGGATGTCACTGAACAGGATGGCGGCGTCGAGTGGGAAACGCTCCAGCGGCTGCAAGGTCACTTCGGTGGCGTAGTCCACGTTCGTGGCCAGGCCCATGAAGCTGCCCGCCTGGGCGCGCGTGGCCTTGTACTCCGGCAGATAGCGCCCCGCCTGGCGCATGAGCCACAGGGGCGTGTAGTCGGTGGCCTGGCGGCGGCAGGCACGCAGGAAGGTGTCGTTGGCAAGGGGGGCGAAGGTCATGGTGCGATTGTCGCAGGCAGTCCGCCGGCCTCGGCACCCGATCCGGCTGCGGAAGTTGACGCGCATCAAGCCGAAACCACGACGGGTCGGCTCAAGGGCATCTATCGCTCTGCAATGTAGTGCGACATCCGCACGACTTCGCCCGGCGCCAAAAACGCACGCACTTCGGTCTCCAGGGCCTGGTCGGCCATGGTGGCGCGGGCGCGCTGGTGCAGGTAGTCGGCCCAGGACTCGACGATGAAACGCTCCACATACCGCGATGGCTCGCCCAGGTCCTTGTAGATGCGCCAGAAGGTGGCGCCGTCGCGTCGGCGCGGGGCCTTCATGCGGCTGATGGTGTCGAGGAAGGCAGCATCGGTGCCGGGGGCGATGCGGTAGCCCACTTCCACGGCCACGGGGCCCGCTTCGGGCAGGGGCTCGGCCTCGATGAAGAGTTCGTCCCAGGGCGTGGCCTGGGTCACCTCATGCAGCGCGCCCATGCGCAGCGGCATGGGGCGGGCCAGCAGCAGGCCCGCGCCCATCAGCGCGGCGGCCACACACAGGGTGGGCATGAGTCCGATCAGGTCCGAGGAGGCGCCCCAGAAGGCCGAGCCCATCGCAAACGCGCCCAGCGCCGCCACCATGTGCATGGCCACGGCGCGCGAGCGCACCCACTGCGGGGCGCTGGCCTGCGTGGCGGTGTTGAAGGTGGACATGGCCGACATCCAGGCAGCGCCCGCGAACAGCATGGCGATGTAGACCACCCAGGCAATGTGGGTCAGCGCCGCCACCAGCATGGCCACCGCAAACACCACACCACCGGCGCCGACGATGGCCTCCAGCCCAAAACGCGCGCGCAGCCGCCCCAGCACCAGGCCGACCGCCACAGCGCCCGTGCCCAGGCAGCCCATGAGCAGACCAAAACCCTGTGCACCTGTGCCGAGCTGGCGCTGCGCAATCACCGGCAGCAGCGCCCACAGGGCCGAGCCCGCTGCGCTGAAAGCCATCACGCGCACCAGTTGAGCGAGGATCATGCGCGAGTGCCAGGCAAAGCGCAGGCCGCTCAGAGTGCCGCCCCACAGGCGTTCGGCGGGCAGCTTGGAGGGCGGGTGCGCCTTGGGCGGCCAGCGGCGGATGGACTCCCACATCACCAGCGTGGTGGTCACCGTGACGGCAAAGACCCAGCCCGCGCCCAGCTGCGCAAACACCAGGCCCGCCATCGTGGGCCCCACAGCGCGCGCGGCGTTGTAGGCAATGCTCACGGCGGTGATGGCCTGGGGCCATTCGTCACGCGGCACGGGGTCGATGACCGACGAGTTCCACGCGGGTGTGAGCACTGCCGTGCAGCAGCCGCAGATGAACACCAGAAGCAGCACCGACGCCGGGCCACTCCAGCCCCCCAACGTCAGCAGCGTGAGCAAGGCGCACGCCCCGGCCTGTGCCAGCAGTGCGCCCGATATCAACCGGCGCCGGTCGGTCGTGTCTGCCAGCACGCCGGCAGGGAGGGCCAGCAAAAACATGGGCATGAACACCGCCGTCTGCACCAGAGCAGCCAGGAACGACGAACCCGTGAGTTCCACCATGAGCCAGGCCGCCGCCATGCTCTGCATGCCGCTGCCCACAAAAAAGATGCCGCCACAGATCCACAGGCCCCGGAACGCGGGTTGGCGCAAGGGGCTCCACAAAGAGGTCGAGTGCTGGGACATGGAGGGTGGGCGTTGGGTGTGCGTGGGCCGTTGTGGGACGTGGGGGCGCTGGTGCGCCTTGGGCTGGTAGCTCAGGGCGGGTTTGAGGATATCGCCGGTTCCCCGTTTTGGCGCAACTCCATTCTGCAAACCCCCTCAATCCACATGCCGCCCACCCCGCAGCCGGTAGGTGCGCGGCACGTCGGTGCGGGTGGCGACCAGCGCCTCGGCACGCTGCTGCATGTCGGCCAGGGCCTGGTCCAGCCCAGCCACCGCCTCGGCACTGAGGCCCGCCAGCAGCTCCTGGTTGAGCGCCTTGACCTGCGGAAACAGTTCGTCGTGCACGGTCTGGCCCGCCGCTGTGAGCGACAGCCGGGCCTGGCGCCGGTCGCCGGGCATGGCGTCGCGGGTGATGAGCTTCTTGGCCAGCAGCGAGGTAATGGCGCGCGAGGTGCGCGCCCGGTCCAACCCGAGGCGTTGGGCCAGCTCGGCCGGGGGCATGCCGGGGTGCTGCGCCAGCATCATCATCAGCCCCCACTCGCGGCGGGTGATGCCGTAGCCGCCTTCGCACAGCCGCACCACCAG
>NZ_QAIM01000279.1:0-2044 GCF_003061035.1 Acidovorax sp. HMWF018 | reverse complement strand
GCACGCGTCACTGGGCTTACACCCAGCGTGGCCAGTTACACCGCCAGATAGACGAAGAGCAACGCGGCATCGCGCTCACCTATGATGCAGCGCACCGCCTGAGCACGCTGATTAATGAGAACGGGCAGCACTATGCCTTCCGGTACGACGCGGCTGACCGCATGGTGGAAGAGACCCGTGTGGGCGGCCAGCGCGTCACGGTGGAATACGACTCCAACGGGTGGCCCGTCGCCGTTAACTACCACGCAGGCACGGGCGACTTTGCCGCAGGCCTTCCCAAGGGTGAGCCTCAAAACAAGGCCCTGCGCACTGAGCTTGTCCGCGACGCAGCCGGGCGCTTGGTTGAAAAACGCACTACCGCCCACCACTACCACTACGCCTACGACGCGTTAGACCAGCTCGTGCGTGCCCAGAAGCTGGCGGTGCAGGCAGACGGCAGCCTCAAGCCCTTGTACACCAGCACCTTCGCCTACGATACAGCAGGCAACGTCATCGAAGAAACAGCCACCGACGAGACCACCCGCCAAAGCCACACCCTGCGGCACAGCCACGACGCGCTGGGCAACCGCACGCAAACCCAGCTGCCCACCTTGCCTGGCCAGCCCCACCTGCAAAGAGCGCTGAACTACCTGCACTACGGCTCGGGCCACCTGCACCAGATCAACTACAGCCAGCGCGATACCCGCAGCCCCGACGCCCTGGCAGTGCATCAGCTCATCAGCGACATCGAGCGCGACGCCCTGCATCGCGAAATCCACCGAACCCAGGGCCAAGTACAAACCCGCTACGCGTTAGACCCCCTAGGCCGCAGGCAAGGCGCTTGGAGCCAGCCCATCGACCAGCGCAGCCCTCCCTACCAGGCCAGCGACACCCACTGGCAGCGCGCCGTGCTCAGCGCAGGCACGCCAGATCAGAACCCTTTCGACGGCTTGATGAAAGCCTACGCCTACGACAAGGTGGGCGAGTTGCGCCAAAGCCGCCACAGTCTGCGTGGAGACATAGCCCACCAATACGACGCCACCGGGCGCATCGAACACACCGTACGCCAGCTCTTTGATGCGGGCCAAACCCCCCACCAAGCCCAGCCAGCCGCGGCCAACAACGAACGCTTCCAATACGACCCCGCAGGCAACATTCTGGATAACCAAGCCCAGGCCGCGCTACGCAAACGCACCCAGCACCTGCAAGAAGGCTACGTGCGCGACAACCTCGTGCGGGTGTATGAAGACAAACGCTACTTTTACGACGGCCACGGCAGGCTGATCCAGAAACTCAGCGGCAAACACACCGCTCAGACATTCGCGTGGGACGAAGAAAACCGCCTCACAGCAGTCACCACCACCCGGCGCCCCGGCACCGAACACGCCACCACCCAAACCACCCGGTTCGACTACGACGCCATAGGCCGCCGGGTCGGCAAACACGACAACTTCGGCACCACAGTCTTCATCTGGGAAGGCATGCGCCTCATCGAAGAGCGCAGAGGCAGCGCCGTCATCAGCTACGTGTACGAGCCGGACAGCTACGTACCGCTGGCGCGGCTGGATGCTGAGGGAGAGAGAACAGAACAGGGTGGGCTGGGCACCACCCAGGATGCGCAGCAGCCGGGAACATCAAAAACCATAGCTGCTAGCGCAAGCCAGTCAAGCGCTACAGGCCAAAAAGACCCCAACTACTCCCAGCAAGCGGCCAACGACACATTGGAAGCGAGTTACTGGCAAGCGCTCAACCCCAAGGGCACAGTACAAAGCACCGGCACAGACGGACCCAGCGCAAACGCCAAGCTGTGCGAGGTGTACTACTTCCACACCGACCAGGTCGGCCTGCCCGAAGAACTCAGCAACGCCCAAGGCCAGATCATCTGGCAAGCCCAGTACAAGACCTGGGGCTCAACAATAGAAGAACGCTGGGAAGCGCGCCGCCTGCACGGAGCCAAAGTGCAGGGGCAGACGGAAGGGGATATCCCACAGGGAGACCGACAAGAGCAGAACCTGCGATTCCAGGGCCAATACCTGGACCGGGAGACGGGGCTGCACTACAACAC
>NZ_QAIM01000278.1:14430-20062 GCF_003061035.1 Acidovorax sp. HMWF018 | reverse complement strand
CCAAATGGGCGGCGCAAGAGGCCACAAAATCCAAAAAATGGCGTCTTCCGCGTTCGCGCGGGAAATTTCGAGGGCTTGTTCAGCGTAGCCTTAGAGTCTCCCTACTGATCAAAATAGAACGGTCGTTCGATTGTCCATATTCCGTGAATACAATCAGTCGCCAGACAGACAGGGCGCGGTCGGCGCTCTGTAGAAAATAATCCATTATCAAACGCCCGACGAGAAGCCCATGACCAACGAAGAAATCCTCGCCCAATACGGCCCCCGCGAATCCATGGAATACGACGTGGTGGTCGTTGGCGGCGGCCCTGGCGGCCTTGCCACTGCGATCCGCCTGAAGCAACTGGCGGCCGAAAAAGGCCAGGACGTCTCGGTCGTGGTGCTCGAAAAAGGCTCCGAGCCCGGTGCGCACATCCTGTCGGGCGCCATCATGGACCCCAAGGCCCTCACCGAGCTGATCCCCGACTGGAAAAAGCGCGGCGCGCCCCTGAACCAGCCCGTCACCGACGACGCCTACATCTTCCTGTCTGAAAAGTCGGGCTTTCGCGTGCCCAACATGTTCCTGCCGCCCTTTGCGCAGAACCACGGCAACTACATCATCAGCCTGGGCAACCTGACCAAATGGCTGGGCGAACAGGCCGAAGCTCTGGGCGTGGAGATCTTCCCCGGCTTCACTGCGGCTGAAGTGCTCTACAACGACAACGGCTCCGTCAAGGGCGTGGCCACCGGCAACATGGGCGTTGGCAAGGATGGCGAGCCCACCGAGAACTTCCAACTCGGCATGGAACTGCTGGGGAAATACACCGTTTTTGCCGAAGGCGCACGCGGCCACCTGGGCAAGCAGCTGATTGCCAAGTTCCACCTCGACAAGGACCGCGACCCGCAGAGCTTCGGCATTGGCGTGAAGGAACTGTGGGAGATCGACCCCAAGAAGCACCAGCCCGGCTTTGTGATGCACACCGCCGGCTGGCCCATGGAGAACGACACCTACGGCGGCGCCTTCCTGTACCACCTGGAGGGCAACAAGGTGGCACTGGGCTTCGTCACGGGGCTGGGTTATGCCAACCCCTACCTGAGCCCGTTCGAGGAGTTCCAGCGCTGGAAGACGCACCCCAACGTCCGCTACTACTTCGAAAACGAGAAGGGCGAGATCACAGCCAAGCGCCTGTCCTACGGTGCACGTGCCATCAACGCCAGCGGCATCAACGCACTGCCCAAGACCGTGTTCCCAGGCGGCGCCCTGGTGGGCTGCAATGCTGGCTACCTGAACGTCGGTCGCATCAAGGGCAGCCACGCCGCCATCAAGACCGGCATGCTGGCCGCTGAAGCCGCCTACGACGCCGTGGTGGCAGGCCGCCAGCACGACGAGCTGACCGCCTACCCCGAAGCCTTCGAAAAGAGCTGGCTGCACACCGAGCTGAACAAGGACCGCAACTTCAAGAACTGGTTCAAGTACGGCCTGACCACGGCCACGCTGATGAACGGCTTTGAGCAGTTCGTGCTGCGCGGCCACATCCCCTGGACGCTGCACCGCGACAAGCCCGACCACGCGTACCTGAAGCCCGCCGCCGAGTGCAAGCCCATCGTCTATCCCAAGCCCGATGGCAAGCTCACGTTTGACCGCCTCTCCAGCGTGTTCATCAGCAACACGAACCACGAAGAGAACCAGCCCGCCCACCTCACGCTCAAAGACCCGAGCGTGCCGGTCAACATCAACCTGGCCAAGTACGCCGGCCCCGAGGCGCGCTATTGCCCGGCGGGCGTGTACGAGTTTGTGCCCGACACGACCAAGGGCGGTGATGCCCAGCGCCTGCAGATCAATGCGCAGAACTGCGTGCACTGCAAGACCTGCGACATCAAGGACCCCACACAGAACATCGTGTGGGTCACGCCGGAAGGCGGCGGTGGCCCGAACTACGCGGGCATGTAAGCACCGTCAAAATTCATAGCACCTTGCGCTTGAAGGGCCTGCACTGCAGGCCCTTTTTTATTGATGTCTCTGGCACTGGCGCTCACGCGGCTGCGCGTGTGAGCTGAAACTGCCCCATCGCACCCGCCAGCCGGTTGGCCTGGTCCTTGAGGCTCTGGGCCGCTGCGGCGCCCTGCTCCACCAGCGCGGCGTTCTGCTGCGTCATATGGTCGAGCTGGTCCACCGCCTGACTCACCTGGCCGATCTGCGTGCTCTGCTCGCTGCTGGCCTCGTTGATCTCGGACATCAGCGTGGTCACACGCTCCACGCTTTGTACGATGTCGCCCATCGTGGAACCTGCGGTCACCACCAGCCGGGCACCGTCACTCACCTTGTCCACGCTGGTAGAGATCAGCGCCTTGATCTCGCGCGCCGCATTGGCGCTGCGCCCGGCCAGGCCCCGCACTTCGCTGGCCACCACGGCAAAGCCGCGCCCCTGCTCGCCCGCACGGGCGGCTTCGACGGCCGCATTGAGCGCGAGGATGTTGGTCTGGAACGCAATGCCATCGATGATGCCCACGATGTCGGCAATCTTCTTGCTGCTGGCATTGATCTCCTCCATGGTCTTGACCACCTGGCTGACCACTTCGCCGCCTTTGCTGGCCACCTCGGTGGCGTTGAGCGCCAGCGCATTGGCCTGGCGGGTGCTGTCGGCATTGGCGGCCACCATCTGCGCCAGCTGGGCAATGCTGGCCGCCGTCTGCTGCAGGTTGCTGGCGGCGTGCTCGGTGCGCATGCTCAGATCGGTGTTGCCCGCTGCTACTTCGGAGCTGGCCACATGGATGGATTCGCCCGAGTCACGCACCTCGGTCACCACGTAGTGCAGCGACTCGACCATCTTGTCCAGCGCCGTGAGCAACTGGCCGATCTCGTCGGTACGCTGGGTTTGCATACGCACTGTGAGGTCGCCCCGCGCCACCACAGCGGCCGCCTCGGAGGCCTGGCGCAGCGGCAGCACGATGGAGCGCCGCAGCAGCCAGCCAAACAGCGCCGACAGCGCCACCACCACCAGCACCGCCACGGCACTGATCCATTGCGCACGCGATGCATCGGCAATCATGCTGTCCCCCGCCTTCAGGGAGGACTGCTCGGAAGCCGCGAGCAACTGGTCGATGGACCGCAGGTATTGGGTCAACGCGGCGGCGTGCTCCTGCAGCTCTTTCTGGCTGATGATCTTGGCTTCCAGGGCGTTTTGCACCAGCGCGTCCCGCAGCACGGCGTATTTCTGGCGTTCGGCCTGGGCCTGCGCCCAGAGGGGCCTGGCGCTCTCGCTGGAAGACGCCTGCGCCAATGCCTCGTCAATGCGTTTGCGCATTGCGTCTTCGGCAGCGATCTGGTTACGCATTTCGGCCACCAGGGGGAACACGTCGGACGAGAGCGTGGCGCGCAATGCAATCTGACCGATGTAGACCGACTGGGTTTTCCAGTCGCGCACGGTGCGTTCGATGGGCAGTTGCTCCGTGGTCAACAATGTGGCCTGACGGCTCGTGTCCTGGCCTGTCAGCCAGGTGGTGGCCCCCAGCAGCGCCACCGCAAAGCCCAGGATGCCAAAGCTGGCCGCCAGCTTTTGCCCCACGCTCAGGGTCCGGCGGCGCCGCGCTGGCGCTGGGCTCTGGGCGGTAGCGTCTGGCGCGGCACGGCGGAACTCCGAGTCGGCCGGTGCGGCGGAGAAGGCGGCGCCGCCAGGTGCCCCGGAAGTGGCGGGCAAATAGTTCATGAGCGTTCTCCTGTTTCATTTCCCGCACCGTGCGGGGGTGGAATCCGGCGGAGCCAGCGACGTGCACCGTGCGCCGCAGCAGATTCCCGGCACTCAGCGCCGACCCCACAGGGGGTCAGCAATCCATCACGTCAGGACGTGACACATTCGCCAAAGCCGCCACCGCCGGGGGTGGCGATCTCGAACACATCGCCGGGCTCCATCAGCGCCGCGCCAATGTGGCCCAGCTCCTCCACCTGGCCATTGGCACGCAGCACGCGGTTGGCACCAGGCCTGCCGGGCTGGCCGCCCGCCATGCCAAAGGCCGGGTTCAGTCGCCCGTTGGACAGGATGCTGGCCGTCATCGCCTCCAGGAAGCGCACGCGCCGCACGCCGCCATCGCCACCCGCCCAGCGGCCTGCGCCGCCCGAGCCGCGCTGGATCTCGTAGCTGTCGAGCACCACCGGGAAGCGGAACTCCAGCACCTCGGGGTCGGTGAGGCGCGAGTTGGTCATATGGGTCTGGACCACGCTGGTGCCGTCAAAGCCGCGCACCGCCTGGCCCGAGGCGTCCAGCACCGCGCCCGCACCGCTACCACCGGCAATGGTTTCGTAGTACTGGTACTGCGCATTGCCGAAGGTGAAGTTGTTCATGGTGGGCTGGCTACCCGCCATCACGCCCAAGGCGCCAAACAGCGCGTTGGTGATGCAGGTGGAGGTCTCCACATTGCCTGCCACCACCGAGGCCGGCGGGTTGGGGTTGAGCATGGAGCCTTGCGGAATGATCACCTGCAGGGGCTTGAGGCAACCGGCGTTGAGCGGAATGTCATCGTCCACCAGCGTGCGGAACACATACAGCACGGCCGCCATGCACACGGCACGGGGGGCGTTGAAGTTGTTCATCTGCTGCGGACTGGTGCCTGCAAAGTCGATGACCGCACTGCGCTCGGCCACATTGACCTTGACCGACACGCTGATCTGCGCGCCGTTGTCCAGCGGCAGGGTGAAGCTGCCGTCCTTGAGCTGCGTGATCACACGGCGCACGGACTCTTCGGCGTTGTCCTGCACATGGCGCATGTAGGCCTGCACGACATCCAGGCCAAACTGGTCCACCATCTTCGACAGTTCTTGCACGCCCTTCTCGTTCGCGGCGATCTGTGCGCGCAGGTCGGCCAGGTTTTGCTGCGGGTTGCGGCTGGGGTACGGCGTGGTGCCGCCGCCCGTGGCCAGCAGGGTGCGCACCTCCTCTTCCAGAAAGATGCCCCGGTCCACCAGCTTCACGTTGTTGATCTGCACACCTTCTTCATCAATGCGCGTGGAGAACGGTGGCATGGAGCCCGGCGTGGTGCCGCCAATGTCCGCGTGGTGGCCCCGGCTTCCCACATAAAACGTGGGCTCGTTGCCCTCGGCCACATACACCGGGGTGATCACTGTCACATCGGGCAGGTGGGTGCCACCGTGGTACGGGTCGTTGAGCATGTACACATCGCCCGGGTGCATCTTGCCCGCGTTCTCGCGGATCACGGTCTTGATACTCTCGCCCATTGACCCAAGGTGCACGGGCATGTGGGGCGCGTTGGCAATCAGGTTGCCGGCTGCATCGAACAGCGCGCAGCTGAAGTCCAGACGCTCCTTGATGTTGACTGAATACGCCGTGTTCTGCAGCTGCAGCCCCATCTGCTCGGCAATGTTCATGAACAGGTTGTTGAACACCTCCAGCAGCACCGGGTCCACCGTGGTGCCTGCGGCGTACTGCACCTTGCGGGCCGTCACGCGGTCCAACACCAGGTGGTCCAGGTCGGTCAGGCGCGCAGACCAGCCGGGCTCCACCACGGTGGTGGTGTTCTTCTCGGCAATGATGGCCGGGCCGGGGATCACGTCGCCGGGGTGCAGGTCCTCGCGCACTACCAAGGCAGCGTCGTGCCATGCGCTGCCCGAGTACATCTTCACCATCTCGCGCTGCGGGTG
>NZ_QAIM01000278.1:13024-14395 GCF_003061035.1 Acidovorax sp. HMWF018 | reverse complement strand
GCCCTTGCCCGCCATGAGGAACGCAAAACGCTGGCGGTAGGCGGCCTCAAAGGCCGTCTGGATGCTGGCCATGTCGCCAAAAGGCACCACCAGGGCCGAGTCGGTGCCCTCGTAGCGCACATGCACGTTGTGGCGTACCTGCACCGGGTTCGCACTGACCTGCTGGCGCTCCAGCTCGGCCTGCGCGGCAGAACCCAGCGTATCCAGGCGCTCAGCGATCAGTGGCAGGGATTCAGCCGCCAGCGGCATCTCCACCGCCTGCTCGCGGATCACGGTCTGATCGGCCAGGCCCATGCCGTAGGCGCTGAGCACCCCAGCCAACGGGTGTACAAATACGCGCGACATGCCCAAGGCATCTGCCACCAGGCAGGCATGCTGCCCACCGGCGCCACCAAAACACTGCAGGGTGTAGCGCGTCACGTCGTAACCGCGCGCCACGCTGATCTTCTTGATGGCGTTCGCCATCTGCTGCACGGCAATTTGGATGAAGCCTTCGGCCACTTCTTCGGGCCTACGCTGCGTCTGCGCAGCAATTTCTTCAAATCGCGCGCGCACCGCATCGGCGTCCAGCGTTTCGTTGGCTGCGGGGCCGAACACACTCGGGAAGTAACGGGGCTGCACCTTGCCGACCATCACGTTGGCATCGGTCACAGCCAGCGGGCCGCCTCGGCGGTAGCTCACCGGGCCTGGATTGGCGCCGGCGCTCTCAGGGCCGACGCGAAAACGGGCGCCGTCGTAGGCCAGCACCGAGCCACCGCCAGCCGCCACCGTGTGGATGCTCATCATGGGGGCGCGCATGCGCACACCGGCCACGTGGGTCTCAAACTCGCGCTCGAACGCACCGGCGTAGTGGCTCACATCGGTGGACGTGCCGCCCATGTCAAAGCCGATGACCTTTTCGTGTCCGGCCAGGCCCGCCGTGCGCGCCATGCCCACAATGCCGCCTGCTGGGCCGGAGAGGATGGCGTCCTTGCCCTGGAAGGTGCCTGCATCGGTAAGACCACCGGACGACTGCATGAAGAACAGCTTGACGCCCGGCATCTCGCTGGCCACCTGCTCCACGTAGCGGCGCAGGATGGGAGAAAGGTAGGCATCTACCACCGTGGTGTCGCCCCGGCTCACGAACTTCATCATGGGGCTGGTTTCGTGCGAGGTGCTGATCTGCGTGAAGCCCACTTCCTGTGCGATGCGCTTGGCCGCCTGCTCGTGCTGGGTGTAGCGGTAGCCATGCATGAACACAATGGCCACGCTGCGCAGGCCGCGACCGTAGGCGGCCAGCAGGTCACCGCGCAAGGTGGCTTCGTCCAGGTTCTGCAGCACGCCACCATGGGCGCCCATGCGTTCGCGGGCCTCGATGACTTCGGTGTAAAG
>NZ_QAIM01000278.1:0-12983 GCF_003061035.1 Acidovorax sp. HMWF018 | reverse complement strand
CGCGGGCGGTTCTGGTACGCGATGCGCAGTGCATCGCGAAAGCCGCGTGTGGTGACAAGCAGCGTGGGCTCGCCCTTGCGCTCCAGCAGCGCGTTGGTGGCCACGGTGGTGCCCATCTTCACGCATTCCACCTGCGCGGGGGTGACGGGCTCGCCAGGCTTCAGGCCCAGCAGGTGACGAATGCCTGCCACGGCCGCGTCCTTGTACTGCTCGGGGTTCTCGGACAACAATTTGTGGGTGGTCAGCGAGCCATCGGGTCGCTTGGCCACGATGTCGGTGAAGGTGCCGCCCCGGTCGATCCAGAACTGCCAGCGTGGGGTGTGCGTTTGGGGTGTGATGGTGGTCATGTGTAGTGGCTCCGAGATAAAAAAGTTGAAAGACGTGGTGGCGGTGTGGCTAGGCCATGGCAACGCTGGCGGGCGCCAGCCTTTGCATGACCTGCCACACGGCAGGAATGGGGGGAGCGGTGGCAAGGGCCAGCTCGACGGGGCACCAGGGGCCAGCCAAGGAGGCGGCCCAGGCCATCACGGGCAAGATGTCTACCGGCGGGAGGGTCTGCATGGTGTCGATCACGATGCGAAGCTCCTGCGCCAGGCGGTTGCCAGGGGCAAATCGCCAGTGGTATTGGCCGCCAGTCACGCACACGGCGCGGTTGTCCTTGGCAGTCATGGCAGACAGCCACAGGCATTGAAAGTCTGTGCAGGCCGGTGCCGGGGGATCGGTCAGGCAAAAGGTGTAGGCGTTTTCATAAGCACGGCCAAAGTTGCGCACCAGCGTCTCGGCAATGGCCTCGCGGCCCAGGGTGCAGGCCAGGGCATGCCCTTCGCCCTGGCGCATCTCCATCTGCAGCAGCGCGCCACCGGCAAAGGCTTGCGCGATGAGGTGCGGGCGATTGAGGTCCTTGGCGCGCAGGTACATCTCTATGGTGTCCGAGGGCGTGTGCATGGTGCTTCTCCTGAAAGGCGTGCAGGAAAGGTCAGCGCTGCGTGTAGTACGGGATGAAGATCTGGTTGGCCTCGCTGCCCACCGAGCGCACCCACTCGCGCGAGAACCGTTCGCCCAGGCGCTTGAGTTCGGCATCAAAATCCGCTGGCGCACGATCCACCTTGATGCCCTTGCGCTGCAGCTCGGCCACCGACTCTTCGGCCACCGCAGCGCTCATGGCCCAGCCGCGCGTTTCTGCCTCGGCGGCGGCTTTGGTCACCGCCTGGCGTGCGGGTGCAGGCAGTGCGTCAAAAGCCTGCTGATTCACAAACACGATGTTCTTGGGAAACCAGGCGTTGATGCCGTAGTACTGCTTGATCTGTCCCCAGACATGGTTCTCGACCCCGGTGAGGGCCGAGGTGATCATGGAATCGAGCTTGCCGGCCGACAGAGCCTGGTTGACTTCGACCATGGGCACATCCACGGGCGTGGCGCCCAGCAGTTCGGCAATGCGCACAGTGCCGGGGTTGTAGGTGCGCATGCGCGTGCCCTTGAAGTCGGCGGACGAGCGCACGGGGTTGATCGAGAACAGCCCCTGCGGCGGCCAGGGCACGGCGTACAACGCTTTGAGCCCCTTGCTGGCCATGTGCGACTCGATCAACGGCCGCTGCACGTCCCACATGCGCCGCGCGTCGGCATAGCTGCGCACCACAAAGGGCACGGCATCCGCCCCGGCGATGGGGATGTCCCGCACCAGGTTGGTCATGATGGTCTCTCCCGCCTGGGCCTTGCCCTCCTGCACGGCCTGGGGGATCTCGTTCAGCTTGAACAAGGCGTTGTTGGCGTGAACCTCGATGCGCAACGCACCGGCCGAAGCACGCTCCACATCCTGCGCAAACTGCACGAGATTGCGGGTATGAAACGACTCCGCGCGGTAGCCCGTGGCCAGCTTCCACTGGGTCTGGGCGTGCAGCACCGGGGCCACGGCGAACGCAGCCAACAACACCAAAGTTTTCATGGGGAACTCCTGCGCGGACGTTTCAGGCGTGGGTGCTGGGGGTCAGCCCTGCATCTGGCGTGGTAGCCAGAGCACGACATCCGGCACGAAGTACGTCATCACGACCGCAACGATCATCAGAGCAAACAGAGGCAGCGCCGTGCGTGCGATCCAGGTCACTTCGCGCCGCGTCATGCCCTGCAACACGAAGAGGTTGAAGCCCACAGGCGGCGTGATCTGCGCCATCTCGACCACCAGCACGATGAAGATGCCGAACCACACCAGGTCAAAGCCTGCGGCCTCCACCGTGGGCAGCAACACCGCGATGGTCAGCACCACCATGGAGATGCCGTCCAGGAAGCAGCCCAGCACAATGAAGAACACGATGAGCAGCAGCATCAGCGCAAAGGGCGACAGGTGCAGCGCGCCGATGAACTCGGCCAGGTGCCGTGGCAGGCCAATGAAGCCCATGGCCAGCGTGAGGAACGCGGCACCCGCCAGGATGAGGCCGATCATGCAGTACACGCGGCAGGCGGCGACCAGCCCTTCCTTGAAACGCTCCCAGTTCAGCGAACCCTCGATCTTGGCCAGGATCAACGACCCGGCCACACCGAGCGCCGCAGCTTCGGTGGCGGTGGCAATGCCGCTGTAGATGGCGCCCAGCACCACGACGATGAGCGACACGACCGGAATCAGGTGGCGGGACGCATACAGCTTTTGCACAAAGCTGAGACGGGCGTCAGGCGCAGGCACCTTGTCTTTGTTGAACAGGGCCCACACGATGATGTAGCCCATGAACAGCGCAGCCAGCATCAGCCCCGGAATCACCCCTGCCAGGAACAGCTTGGAGATCGAAACGTTGGCCGCCACGCCATAGACGATCATGATGATCGACGGCGGAATCAGCAGACCCAGGGTGCCCGCACCAGCCAGCGTGCCCACGGAGATATCTTCGGGGTAGCCTCGCTGCTTGAGTTCAGGCAGCGTGATCTTGCCGATGGTGGCGCAGGTAGCGGCCGATGAGCCCGAGATCGCGGCAAAGATGGTGCAGCCCACCACATTCACATGCAAAAGGCGGCCTGGTAGGCGCTCCAGCCACGGTGCCAGGCCCTTGAACATGCTGCTTGACAGCTTGCTGCGGAAAAGGATCTCGCCCATCCACAAAAACAGCGGCAGAGCCGTCAGCGTCCAGCTGGAGGTAGACCCCCAGATGGTCAGCATCATGCTGTCGCCCACCGGGCGGTTGGTAAAAAACTCCATGCCGACCAAGGCCACTGCCAGCAGTGACAGGCCGATCCACAGGCCCGATCCGAGCACTGCGAACAGCACCACGATCAGACCCAAAGCAATGATGACGTCCATGATGAGTTCTCCTGGATCGGGTTATTCGGAACGGGCTGCTTCGGACACAGCCATGAACGCCACACCCTGGAAGCGCAGCACCAGCGCATGGGCAAACGCCAGCGCAAAGCCAATACAGCCCATGGCCATGCTGATCTGGGGAATCCACAGCGGCGAGGCGTCGGCTGCCGGCGAGATGTCATGGGTGATGTAGGAGATCCACACCGACCGCACGGCATAGCAGGCGATGTACACGGACAACACCAGCGCACTGACCAGGCAGAACCACTCGAAGGCACTGCGCCAGCGGGCGGGCAGCCTGTCCAGGATGAGCGTCACGCGGATGTGATCGCCGTTTTGCAACGTGCTGGGCAGCGCAAAGAACAAGGCGGCGGCAATGGCGTAACCCGCGTAAGCGTCGAGTCCGTCGATGTTGAGGTGGATGACTTCGCGGGCAAAAACGCCCAGCGTGACTGCGCCGAACGCGGCCAGCATCGACAGGCCGGACAGCAGCATCAGCAGCCTGTAGAAATTTCGGACGAGCTTGTCCATGGCGTACTCCTGTAACGCTTGAAAAAGAGGGGGATCGGTAACGAGATTGCGGGGGTAGCGCGCGGTGCGCTACCCGGCCCCGTGGGGGCCTTCAGACATGTTCAGAAGTGACTACTTCTTGCGGTAGGCGTCGATGATGGCCTGCCCCTCGGCACCGGCCGATTTCACCCAGTCAGCGGTCATGGATTCGCCGATGCTCGCCAGCTCCTTCTTGATGCTGTCGCTGGGCTCGGCCACCGTCATGCCCTTGGCCGACAGTTCCTTGATGAACTCCTTGTCCACACGTTCGCTGGTGGCCCAGCCGCGTTCTTCGGCGGCAGCTGCGGCTTTGAGCACGGCATCCTGCAGGGGCTTGTCGAGGGCGTCAAAGGCCTTCTGATTCACCACCGTTGCATTGCGCGGCAGCCACGCGCTGACGGGGTAGAAGTACTTGACCTGCTCATACAGCTTGGACTCCACGCCGCTGGCGCTCGACGTCAGAAAGTTCTGCACCGTGTTGGTCGCCAGGGCCTGGCCCAGCTCGGACAGCTGGATCGTCACGGGTTGCGCCTTGAGCAGCTGGGCAATGCGCGTGGTGGCAGGGTTGTAGGCGCGCATCTTGGTGCCGGCAAAGTCTGCGGGCGTGCTCACCGGCTTGAGCGAATACAGCGACTGGCCGGGCCATGGCACGGAGAACAGTACCTTCACGCCCTGGGCGGCCAGCAGCTTCTCTTGCGCGGGCTTGGCGGCCAGGTACAGGCGCTTGGACTCTGCATAAGTGGTCGCCAGGAAGGGAATGGAGTCCACGCCAAACAACGGGTTCTCGTTGGTGGCGCCCGACAGGATGAACTCTGCCGAAGGCACCTGCCCGGTCTGCACCGCACGCTTGATCTCGTTGGCCTTGTACAGCGAACCACCGGGGTGCAGGGTGATCTTGAGCTTGCCGCCAGTGAGCTTGTCCACTTCATCGGCGAACTGCTGCACGTTTTGCGTCTGGAAGCTGTTAGCACCGTAGCCGGTGGGCAGGTCCCACTTGACCTGGGCCTGGGCCGCACACACGCTGAGGACAGCCGTCATACACAGTGCAAATTTTTTCATGGGGAGACTCCTGGGGGTAAGCCGCTTAGAAGCTGGCAAGTTGGTGGTTAAGAAGATCGGTGACCAGCATGCAACCCGGGGCGTGGGTGATGCAGAAGGCCGGCTGGGCATTGAGGATGGCCGATTGCGGTGTCACGCCACAGGCCCAGAAAACAGGGATCTCACCGGGCATCAGCGCCACGGCATCCCCGTAGTCGGGATGGGCCAGATCGGCGATGCCGATGAGTGCCGGGTCACCGATATGCACAGGCGCGCCATGGACATTGGGAAACCGCGAGGTGACCTGTACAGCCCGAATCACATCTGCTGCCGGCATGGGACGCATGGTCACCACCATGGCGCCACCAAAGGGGCCAGCGGGCTCGGTTTGCACATTGGTGCGGAACATCGCCACGTTCTTTCCTTCGTCAATATGGCGCAGGCGGATCCCTGCCTCGATCAACGCGGACTCGAACGAGAACGAGCAACCGAGAACGAAGGTGACCAAGTCAGATCGCCAGAGGCTGGCGATGTCCGCCACCTCTTCCGACATTTCACCGTGACGCCAGATGCGATAGAGCGGTACATCGCTGCGGATGTCGATACCTTTGCCCAGCGAGGGCAAGGCGAACTGTCCGGGCTCGCTGACCGCCAGTACAGGGCAAGGCTTGGGGTTGCGTTGACAGAACCGGAGGAAGTCACTGGCAAGCACCTCGGGGAGGATGACCACGTTGCCCTGGACATGGCCATCCGCGAGACCACTGGTATGCGATGTCCACAGGCCCTTGCGGATGGTGTCACGGACATGGATCGGGTTGCTGGCACCTTCGGAACCAAACACCGCGAGCGAATTTTCTTGAACGAAGTCCACCGTTTTTCCTTGCATTGAGAAATGTCAATTGCATGACGTTGGGCAGATTGTGTTGGGGGGTGAACGACCCTGGCAAATTCAAAAAATTTCTATCAGCTCATCGATTTCTTCCATGCACTGCATTGGGGAGAGGCGAACCATCTTGGTGCCAAGGGAAAACCCTGAGAGAAAATTTACGGGTAAACCCTGACACCAAAGAATCCCTGGATTGCAGGAAAAAATGGCATGCGCCGCGCACACCCGACAGGGTGCACCGAAGCTTTTTGACGAAAGGCTCAGCCCTTGCGAGGGCGGCGGGCTGGCGCGGGCTGTTGCTGCTCAATGAAGTCCAGCGCCGACCGCACCACGGCCTCCATGGCGGGTGACGAGGGGTCTTCGCGGTAGCTCACATGGATGGGCAGCGGCCGCAGTGCGGTGTCGCAAGCCAGTGCACGCAGGTCTGGAAACGCCAGCAGGCGCTGCACTGCCAGGCGCGGCAAAGTGGCCACACCAAAGCCGCCCTGCACCAGCTGCACCATCGCAGAAATCGACGAGATGGTGTGCACGCAACGCGGCTCCACCTGGGCCTGGCGCAGCGTGTCGAGCAGGGACACGTGTGGCTGCGAGCCACGTTGGAAAGTCAGGATGTCAGCGCCTGCAAAATCTTCCAGCGCATAGCGGCGCTTGCGGTGCGTTTTGCTGTTGCCCACAAACACCATCTCCATGGGCGTCACCGCCTGGCTGCGGATGCCATCCGCGGCCGCCGGCAGGGCTGCGAAAACGGCATCCAGCGTGCCGCGGCGGATCTGGTCGAGCAACACGGGGGTGGTCTCGACCGTCAGCTCTAGCTCCAGCAACGGGTTGTCCTTGCGCAGCTGTTCCACCCACGGAATGAGCCACGAGTGCAGTACCGATTCGATGGCGCCCAGACGAATCGATACTTCCAAAGGGCCGCCTGATCCCATCTCGGTCTTGAGCTGGCGCTGTAGCTCCAGCATGCGCTTGGCGTACACCAGGAACCGAGCACCGGCCACCGTGAGCTTGAAGTGCTTGTCACGCCGGTCCAGCAACAGCACGCCCAGCTCCTCTTCGAGTGCGGAGATGCGGCTGGACATCGCGGACTGGGTCAGGAAAAGCTTCTCGGCGGCGCGTGTCACGCTCTTGAGAGAGGCCACCCAGTAAAAGGCTTCGACAAAACGCAGGTTCATGGTGTTTTTCGGAAGGGCTGGGGGTGCCTGTGTACCAACGGCTTTGCGCACTGCCCAGACGGGCGCACTGTGATGGTGCGCGGTGTCGGAATCCACATGCCTTTTTCCGGCAAACACCGCGCTGTAAAAGCCATTGTGCCGTCGCATTTCAAGGACACAACGCAGAACTGCTCGCAGTGGGGGCGCTTGCTAAAAGTGCGTTGCCAGTTTTCTGCAAGGAATCTGCGGCGTCTTGCCACGCCACATGACCGGCCTACCCGGTGAACAAGGGCAGGTCTGCCTTCTTCAAGGTCCGCAGCACAAAGCTGGAGCGGCTGTGCCGTATGCCTTTGATCTTGTAGAGCTTCTCGCGCAGCAGGCGCTCGTAATCGCGGGTGTCCTTGACGACGATGCGCAGCAGGTAGTCGTAGTCACCGGAGACCAGGTGCGCCTCGATCACTTCGGGAATGCTGGCCAGTGTCTCGCCAAACTTTTCGAGCGTGTTGTCGGAGTGGCTGTCGAGCGTGACCTGCACCAGCACCGTGTCGGCCAGGTCCAGCGACTGGGGGTTGATGCGCACCGTGTAGCCCTGGATGACACCGGCCTCTTCCATCTTTTTGATGCGCCCCCAGCAGGGCGACGGGCTCAAGCCCACGGCCTGCCCTATCTCTTGCAGGCTGGCGCGAGCGTTGGCCTGCAAGACAGCGAGAATTTTTCTATCCAGTCGATCCATCGACCTTATTATTCAGCAAACCAACGAAATGCAGAAAATTATTCTGTGTATCCAGCAGAATGCACCAAATTCAGCAAATTCATCTGCAACACCCGGCGCATACTTCTTCCATCAAGGCGCTCTTACCGGAGCGCACAAATTGACAAGGCCCCGGCTGGTTACCGCCAGCACGGGGCCCTTGGCATTCCAGATGCCTCCCCAGATTGAATAGCCGCTTGCATCCGTCGGCGGCATGCGTCCTGTGTACGAACCTCAGCGCCCCATTCCAAAGAGGTGTCGCCAATGCAACTGCAAACGCGGGGTTGACCAGTTGATAAGCACGCTTACCAGCACAAACCCGGATGCCTGCGGCCATGCTGCACCGCCATAATTTGACTGAGGCCAGGGGTGGCTCTGCAAGGAGCCCAAGTGCCCCGTTCCCCTGCCCCAACATCAACAGGAGACACCATGCAATTGACCAAACTCGTCGTTGGACTGAGCCTTGCGCTCGGCTTTGTGGCCACCGCTGCTGCGCAGACCACTATGCGCATCAGCATCTCGACGGCCCAGAACTCCCACCAGGGTGTAGCCATCGACACGTTTGCCAAAGAGGTCGAAAAACGCACAGGGGGCCGTTACAAGGTACAGACCTTCTACAACGGTGCACTGGGTGGCGAGCGAGAGTCGATTGAAGCGGTGCAGCTGGGGACACAAGAGCTGGCGTTCAGTTCTACAGGCCCAGTGCCCAACTTTGTGCCTGAGACCAAGATCCTGGATGTCCCCTTCCTGTTCCGCGACAAGGCCCATGCACGCGCGGTGCTGGATGGACCCATCGGCCAGGACCTGCTGTCCAAGTTTGACGCCAAGGGTTTCAAGGCGCTGGCATGGGCCGAGAACGGCTTCCGCCACATGACCAACAGCAAGCGCGACGTGAAAGAGCCCGGCGACCTGAAGGGCCTGAAGATGCGCACGATGGAGAACCCCGTGCACATCGCCGCCTATAAGGGCTTCGGCATCATCACCACGCCCATGGCCTTCCCTGAAGTGTTCACGGCGCTGCAACAAGGCACGGTGGACGGTCAGGAGAACCCGCTGTCCGTCATCATCTCGGCCAAGTTTGACCAGGTGCAAAAGCACCTCACGCTCACCGGCCACGTGTACTCGCCCTGCATCTTCGTGATGAACAAGGCAGCTTTCGACAAGCTCTCGGCGGCGGACAAGCAGGCCTTCATCGATGCCGCGAAAGAAGGCACCAAGGCCAACCGTGCACGCGTGGACGAAGACGACGCCAAGGGCGTGGCCGACCTCCGCGCCAAGGGCATGACCGTGATCGACAACGTGGACAAGGCCAAGTTTGTGGCGGCACTGGCCCCCGTCAACGCCGAGTTTGAAAAGCAGTTCGGCAAGGCTGCCATCGACAAGATCCGCGACGTCGAATAATCCTGTTCATTGCTATTACCTTTGTAGCTGATAACGCCCGTAGCCATTGCGCTATCGGGCGTTTTTATTCTTGAACGATCGATGGTTCTGATCACCTCCCACCTACCCATGGTTGGCACCGCCCCATGAAAAACGCTTTTCTTACCTTTGAGCGATGGACCACCTTCATCGCCATGCTGGGCGCTTGCGCCATGCTGACCCTGGCTTCGGCCCTGGGCATGTTCCAGATCGTGACCCGCTTTGTGCTGGAGCAGCCTGCTGAATGGACCGAAGTGCTCATCCGCTTCAGCCTGATCTGGATGGTGTTCCTGGCCATTCCGGCCGCGTTTCGCCAGGGCGCGATGGTGAGTGTGGACGTGCTGTACCGCTGGAGTCCGCCGCGCATCAAACGGATGCTGGACTGGGTGGTCACACTGGCAGCCCTGGTCCTCATCGGCATCATCATCTGGTACGGCTGGGACTATGCACGCCGGGGCGGCGTGCAAAGCATGGCCGGGCTGGAATCCGTGTCCATGTTCTGGGCTTACCTCGCCATGCCTGTGGGTGGCCTTTTTTGTGTGGTCGGCATCATCGGCAACCTCATTGATCCCCTGCGTATGGAACTGGAGACTGCTCAATGAGTTTGGTCATGATTTCAACGATGGTGCTGTGCTTTGCACTCACCGTCTCAGTGGCTGTGTCCATCGGTTTGGCTTCCATCCTGGGCATCCAGGCCTCCAATGCGAACATGCTCATCTCCGTCAAGGAGATGTTCGGAGCCATCAACAAGTTTCCTTTGGCAGCCATCCCCTTCTTCATCCTCGCGGGCAACCTGATGGAAACTGGCGGCATCTCGCGCCGTCTGGTGGAGTTTGCCAAGAGCATCGTCGGCGGCGTGCAGGGCGGCCTGCCCATGACCTGTGTGCTGACCTGCATGATCTTTGCGGCCGTGTCGGGCTCGTCGGTCGCCACCACGTTTGCGATTGGCGCCATCCTGATTCCTGCGCTCATCAAGCACGGCTACCCCACGAGTTACGCCGCTGCTCTACAGGCCACCAGTGCCGAGCTGGGCGTGATCATCCCGCCTTCCATCCCGATGATCCTGTACGGCGTGAGTGCCGAGGTGTCGATTGGTGAGCTGTTCATCGCGGGCTTCGGCCCCGGGCTGCTGATCAGCGGTGCTCTGATGCTGTTTGTCTGGCTGTACTGCAAGTACAAGGGCTGGGGCAAAAACGACGGCGATGGGCGCATGCCCTTTGGCAAAGCTACGCTGCAGGCGGGCTGGGCATTGCTGATGCCCGTGATCATCCTCGGCGGCATTTATGGCGGTGTGTTCACCCCCACCGAGGCATCTGCCGTCGCCGTGTTCTACGCACTGGTTGTCGGCATCGTCATCTACCGCGAGATCAAGCTCAAGGACCTGTTCGCCATCCTGCGCAAGTCGGCCATCTCATCGGCAGTGATCATGTTCATCATTGCCAACGCGGGGTTGTTTGCGTTCCTCATCACGCGGGCTGGCGTGCCAGACGCGATTGGCCGCTGGCTAGAGGCGGTGCTGCAGTCCCCCGCCCTCTTCCTGCTGGGCGTGAACGCTGCGCTGTTCGTGATTGGCATGTTTATCGAGACCAGCGCGGCAATCATTGTGCTGGCCCCCATCTTGGCGCCCGTGGCCATGCACTTCGGTATTGATCCTGTGCACTTCGGTCTCATCATGGTGGTGAACCTGGCACTTGGAATGATCACGCCGCCTTTTGGAGTGAACCTGTTCGCAGCCTGCACGGTGGCCAGAATCTCGCTGGACCGGATCATCAAGCACCTGCTTCCCTTTGTCGGAGTGATTCTGGTGTGCCTGATGATCATCACCTATGTGCCATCGATCTCGCTGGCACTTCGGGATCTGGTCTACGCAAAGTAGTTAGAATCGTCGGGTCAGGAGAGAGTGCTCCGTCTTGTCCTCAGGACGCGCAGCACCGCCGAAGGCGCAGGCACCCGCCGAACGCTCAGGCAAAAGGACTGACAACCGCCCGCAGCGATGCGGGCGTTCCCTTGCTGGAGAGAGATGGCCCCACAGTAAAACTGTGTGCAGGCCATCCACCGAAGGAGCAAACCGCACGGCCAGCCAGGGCGCTGCGGTGAATCTCTCAGGTAAAGCGGACAGCAGGGCAAATCCCGTGACCACGTTGATGGTCGCGGCCCCCATTTGCCCCGGAGTCCGCCATGTCAGCCACCGCCCCCCTGCTCACTACGCCCCTGAACGCCCTGCACATCGAGCTGGGTGCCCGCATGGTGCCTTTTGCAGGCTATTCCATGCCCGTGCAGTACCCCGCAGGCCTGATGGCCGAGCATGTGCACACCCGCACCGCAGCCGGCCTGTTTGACGTGTCGCACATGGGCCAGCTCAAGCTTGTCGGCGCCGACGCTGCCGCGGCGTTTGAAACCCTGGTGCCCGTGGACGTGATCGACCTGCCCGTGGGCAAACAGCGCTACGGCCTGCTGCTCACCGATGAGGGGACCATCATCGACGACCTGATGTTCTTCAACCAGGGCGTGGTGGATGGCGAACCCACCCTGTTTGTCATCGTCAACGGCGCCTGCAAGGTCGGCGACATTGCCCATATCCAAACCCGCATTGGCCAGCGCTGCAAGGTGGTGCCCATGCCGGACCACGCCCTGCTGGCGCTGCAGGGCCCACAGGCCGCCGTCGCCCTCACCCGCCTCGCGCCCGGCGTGGAGAAGCTGGTGTTCATGACCGGTGGCGCATTCAACATTGCTGGCTGCGACTGCTTTGTGACCCGCAGCGGCTACACCGGCGAGGACGGTTTTGAAATCTCGGTGCCCGCCGCGCAGGCCGAAACGCTTGCCCGCGCCCTGCTGGCGCAGCCCGAGGTCAAGCCCATCGGCCTGGGCGCTCGCAACTCGTTGCGCCTGGAGGCTGGCTTGTGCCTGTATGGCAATGACATCGACACCAGCACCACGCCACCCGAGGCCGCACTGAACTGGGCGATCCAGAAGGTCCGCCGCACCGGCGGCGCGCGTGCGGGCGGCTTCCCGGGCGCCGACAAGGTGCTGGCGCAAATCGACAACCCTGCCAGCCTTTCCGCCAAGCGCGTGGGCCTGGTGGCACTGGAGCGTGTGCCGGTGCGCGAACACACCGAACTGCAAAGCACGGACGGCCAAAAGATTGGCGAGGTCACCAGCGGCCTGCTGGGGCCCACCGTGAACGAACCCGTGGCGATGGGGTACGTCACGCCCGCCTTTGCAGCCATTGGTACCCGCGTCAACGCCATCGTGCGCGGCAAGGTGGTGCCCATGGAAGTGCGCGCCATGCCGTTTGTTCCCGCCAACTACTACCGCGGCTGATTTCGCCAGGCGCATCGACCGGACTGCGCCCGCACCCGCTTACATTGCAGATTCCTTTACTTTTTTCCTTTGCTTGAGGAGCTTCCCATGACGATCAAATTCTCCAAAGACCACGAGTGGATCAACGCCGCTGATGCCAACGCCTCGGTGGTGGGTATCACCGTCCACGCGCAAGACGCGCTGGGCGACGTGGTGTTTGTGGACCTGCCCGAAGTGGGCAAGAGCTTTGCCCAGGGCGAAGTGGCCGGCGTCGTCGAATCCGTGAAGGCCGCCGCCGATGTGTACATGCCCGTCACCGGCGAAGTGGTGGAAGTGAACGAAGCCCTGCGCGCCGACCCGTCGCTGGCCAACAGCGACCCGCTGGGCGCTGGCTGGTTCTTCAAGGTCAAGCTGGCCGACGCGAGCCAGCTCGACGCCCTGCTGGACGAAGCCACATACACCGAGTTCGCCAAGAACGCCTGATCCCTGCCAATTGAGAGGGCATGGCGCCGGGCCATGCCCGGCACGCCGCCCTGCTGGGTGCGAGCGCTCTCCCCGGCAACGCCCCCAACCCGCTGCGACCTACGAGACTGCCCCATGCTGATG